>JBNKFQ010000128.1:0-34778 GCA_050289385.1 Porticoccaceae bacterium
ACCAAGAGTTACATAGTCTTCCTGATCAATTCCATTTTCAGAGCCAAACCAATTGGTGTTATCGTTGATGTCTTTGGCGACATCAACCAGGTACGATGACGCTATAGCAGCGCCAAGAACCAGGAGAAGGAGCGGTAACAACAAATATTTTGCCGTTCTTTTTAGCAGTTTTTTCATTTTGTTCACCTTGATTTACCTCGGCATACAAAAACGTAATCGCTTCTCCAGCCAGGTTTTATTTTTCTCGATTCACGAGAAACAGACAGTCATTCAAATTGAAAATGGCCTTTGGCGGCCCATATCCCGATTTTCCCAAGTCAATTGTATGGTTGACAGCTATACCTGTTGCGATAGCCGTTAAAGCAACGCCGCGCAACAGAACGTCTACCCTGGTGGACTTGGACGCAAAAAGACGCGGGAATGGATGCAACGTGCCTAAAATATTTTCGAGTCCGCACTGCGTATGCGCCAGAGTAGGCAGGAATTATACAGACTGGTCGGTCTATAATAAAGGTTGCTGTCTCTTTGGTGCGCCAGTGAATATAAATTTACGGGAAATGGACAAGTTGAGATAGCCATGAAACTATCTCTCACAATATGCCATTATTGACCTTGAGGGAATATAACTGTTTGATTTTTTGTGAAACTTTTGGTCGGAGCGAGAGGATTTGAACCTCCGACCCCCTCGTCCCGAACGAGGTGCGCTACCAGGCTGCGCTACGCTCCGCGCGGCGCGCATTATAGCACCGTTTGCCAGTGTGTAAACGTAGGTGAAGTTGGTTCGCTTGCCTATTTGCGCGTCAGCAACCGGTCAAGTTTGGATTCGATCGTTGTCAGGTGGTCTTCAAGCCTGTCAACTCTCTGCCTGAGGTCCTCTTCGGTTGATACGATCTCTTCTTCCTGGCGTGAAATAAAGAAGGCAGCAAAGCTGGCTGTGATCATCGAAAATAAGCCGATACCCATCAAAATAATCAGGCTGCCAAATACGCGCCCGATCAGACTGACTGGCACCACATCCCCATAGCCCACCGTAGTGACGGTTACCCACGCCCACCAGATGCCGTCCCAGGGGGTCTCTATGCCCGGATCGAGCACTGCCATCATCACTCCCGACATGAGAATGACGGCGAGACTGGCCGCCAGTGTGGTGCCGAGTTCATTGCGAGAGAGCATCTTGCGCACACCGGAGCCAATGTGCAGCAAGAGGGCAAGAACGGCGAGAATGCGCAGCAGGCGCAAGGCCCCGAGATTTACGTCCCAACCCAGCAAAATTGGCAAGCCAAGTAAGATGATGACCAGATTGAGCCAGTTGCCAATCAGATATCGGCGCGTGTTGGAGACGAGCCACGCCAGCAAAGCTGTCTCCACAACGAACAGCCCCCAAAGCGTCAGGTCGTACCAGGGACGAATGATGAGGCTTGATGGTTCGTGACTGTCTGCCCACCAGCTTAGCAGAATCCAGAGCGCTGCCAGCAGCATGGGAACTTCGAACAGTACGCCGACCCGGCGCGCGGTTCGATTTTCAGCCCGGTGCACGCCAGCAGCGCCAATATATTGCCCTAACCACTTGTAGTGATACACCTTCAGCCCCCCCCAATAACCGCTGGAGCACAGAGTATGGCGTAAATTCGAACGAGGCAAAACACGAAAATCTGTAATTTATCTGTTCTATACTTCGATCATTGACTATGCTTTGGGACAGAAACACTAACTTTGGTCACGGCAGAATACGTGAGTGCTATGTTGACAATCGATAGTCCCAGTACAGAAAAAATTCGTGAGAAAAAACGTCGCTTTCTGGCTCGTGAACAGCGGATTGTGGACGCGGCTCTTGAATTGTTGCTTGAACACGGCATTGACCGCGTCACGGTTTCTTCAATTGCGCGTCGTGCTGGTATCGGCAAGGGTACGATATATAAGCACTTTTTGACAAAAAGCGAGATATTTATGCGCATCGTGCTCGACTATGAGCACAAACTGACCGAAAACCTGAGTGCCGGTATCAAGGCTACCGACAACGGCGACCCGGGTGCCGCAGCCAAGGCTTATTTTCGTTCCAGGCTCGAGAATCCGGCGTTGGACAGGTTGGTGCAGCAGCTTGAGATTCGGCTGGAATTTGAAGAGGGCGCTAGTGCCCAGATCAAGGAACTGCACCGGGTTCGTCGCTCCAATGTCCAGGCTCTGAACGATATGGTAAGCAAGCTGATTCAGGGAGAGGTGCTTGAAGATGTGCCCCCCCATTACCACTACCTGACTTGTTGGGCGTTGGCGCAGGGCGCAGTGGAGCTGTTTTTTAACAAGACTCTTGACGATGATCTCAACGCAGACGACAAACGGGAACTGCTCAATTACATTTCACGCATTGGCGTCACCATGGGTAACCGCGGCCAGTTGGCCTGAGACCCGTAGAGAGCGTGTTTGGCCCTGAGCAGACAGCGGGTTCTGTTGAATATATCCTCTGAAATTACATGAATCGGGTTTTGAGCAAAGATATACAACATATTTTTGATGATTTGCTTGCGCAGCAAAAACGCCATATCAACTCCATGCCGCCTGTGGATTTGTGGGATCCGCCCTTGTGTGGCGATATGGATCTGGTTATTCGGCGCAATGGTGACTGGGTGCACTGCGGTGGCGTAATCAAACGCGGGGAACTGGTACGTCTGTTTGCCAAGGTTCTCAAGCGAGAGGGCGATGACTGGTTTTTGGTGACACCGGCAGAAAAGTGGCGAATTCGAGTAGAGGACGCCCCGTTGTTTATTACGGCAGTGCAATTTGAGCGACGCGATAATCAACAGGCGCTGATTTTTGAAAGCTCTACAGGCGATGTGGTTGTCGCCAGTGATTTGCACTCCATTCGTGTTGTGGAAGACCCTGTTAGCCGAGAGCCGTCGCCTTATTTGCTGGTGCGCCGAAACCTTGAAGGCCTGATTGCGCGCTCGGTGTTTTACCAGATGGTGGAACACGCAGAAGAGCGCATCGTGGGTGGTCAAACGTGGCTGGGGCTCGAAAGTATGGGGACTTTTTTTCCATTGGGACGGCCAGAGTAAATGCTTGAAACCGTGGCTGCCGAAGGGAGTGCAAACAACCTTCGGCATTTTCTGCCTACATATTCGGATAGTTCGGCCCGCCTGAACCCTCCGGGGTTACCCAGTTGATATTTTGCGCTGGATCTTTGATATCGCAGGTTTTGCAGTGTACGCAGTTTTGAGCGTTTATCTGAAAACGCTTGTCTCCATCGGCATTTTCCACAATCTCGTATACGCCAGCCGGACAATAGCGTTGCGCCGGTTCATCGTAGATGGGCAAGTTGTGGTTGATGGGTAAATCCGGGTCTGCCAGTTTCAGATGACAGGGCTGGTCTTCTTCATGATTGGTGTTGGACAGGAAGACCGAAGAGAGCTTGTCAAATGTCAATACACCATCAGGCCGTGGATAAGACAGGGGCGCACACTCACTGGCGGGTTTCATCTGAGTATAATCGGGCTTTGGATCGCGCAATGTCCAGGGCAGTTTGCCATTAAACAGATTGATATCAAAAAATACGTAGGCGCTCCCCAGAATATTGCCCCATTTGTGCTGTGCCGGACTGAAGTTGCGTTGCATCTGCAACTCCTTGCCCGCCCAGGAGTTGCGATACGCGTCCGTATAATCGGTCAGTTCATCGTTGCGGCGATCAGCGGCGATGGCTTGCGCGACGCACTCGGCAGCCACCATTCCGGATTTCATCGCGGTGTGACTGCCTTTGATTTTTGCCGAATTCAGCGTGCCCGCGTCATCGCCAATTAAGAGGCCGCCCGGAAATGCCATTTTGGGCAGGGATTGCAGGCCACCCTTGACCAGTGCCCGTGCGCCGTATGAAACCCGTTCACCGCCTTCAAGATATTTGCGAATGGCCGAATGTGTTTTATAGCGCTGAAATTCATCGAAGGGACTGAGGTGAGGGTTGCTGTATGACAGGTCGGTAATCAGGCCAACGACCACCTGGTTATCTTCCAGGTGATAGAGGAACCCGCCACCATTGGTGTTGCTCTCACTGAGGGGCCAACCGGCGGTATGGACCACCAAACCTTTTTTATGTTTTTCTTTAGGTATGGACCATAACTCCTTGATTCCTATTCCATAATGCTGTGGCTCTTTACCTTTATCCAGGTTGAATTTCGCAATCAGCTGCTTGCCCAGATTACCTCGGCACCCCTCTGAAAACAGGGTGTATCTGGCGTGCAGCTCCATGCCGGGCATATAGGAGTCCTTGTGTTGGCCATTGGCGCCAACCCCCATATCGCCTGTGGCAATACCCTTGACGTTGCCTGCCTCGTCGTAAACCACTTCGGCTGCGGCGAACCCCGGAAATATCTCGACACCGAGGTTTTCAGCCTGTTGTGCCAGCCAGCGGCACAGATTGCCCAGGCTGATGACGTAGTTGCCGTGATTGTGCATGGTCTTCGGGGCGAACAGGCCGGGTATCCTCACCGCCTTGTCGGCGCCTCTGAGCAACAGGATATGGTCTTCGCTGACCTCTGCGTTCAGCGGTGCAGAGCGTTTTTTCCAGTCGGGAAACAGTTCGTTGAGTGCACTGGGCTCAAATACCGCGCCGGAGAGAATGTGCGCCCCAGCCTCGGAACCTTTCTCCACCACGCAGACGCTGAGTGACTCATTGATTTGTTTGAGGCGGCAAGCAGCGGACAGGCCTGCCGGACCCGCGCCAACGATCACCACATCGTATTCCATTGATTCTCTATCCACCACCGGTTTCTCGCTCTTGCATTCGACTGCGTTCGATTCTACCTCGCACCTGATCTCAAAGTCATGGGCAAGTCGGTTAAAAAATGAGCACATTTTGATTGTGAATATTTGCCTTACCCGTCTCGGGGCTGGCATCATTCCGGGTCTGTTCTGTCGGTCTGCTTTTATGCGGCAATTGCTCTGGTTTTGACGGGTGTTCTGACTGTCCGCAGGCATCTGTGGTTTCAGGCATGTATGGTTTCAATTATGGTTTCAATTGGTTATTGAAGGTTGATCATGAAGATACTGGTAGCGGTAAAACGAGTGGTGGATTACAACGTGAAGGTGCGTCCAAAGGCGGACGGCACCGGAGTTGATCTCAACAACGTAAAAATGTCTATCAATCCATTTTGTGAGATTGCGGTGGAAGAGGCAGTGCGATTGAAGGAGAAGGGCGTGGCTACGGAGATCGTTGTGGTCTCTATCGGGCCGCAAGCTGCTCAGGAACAGATTCGCACGGCTTTGGCACTGGGCGCCGATCGCGGCGTGCTGGTGAAGACAGATGAAAACCTGGAACCACTGGCAGTGGCCAAGTGCCTGAAGGCTGTCTACGAAAAGGAACAGCCTGATATCGTGCTGATGGGCAAACAGTCCATTGACGGTGACAACAACCAGACCGGACAAATGCTTGCTGCGCTGGCAGGTATTCCCCAGGGTACTTTTGCGTCCGAGGTAGTGGTTGAAAGGGGCAAAGCCAACGTAACACGCGAAATAGACGGTGGTTTGCAGACGGTTGTTCTCAATTTGCCGGCAGTCATTACCACGGATTTGCGTCTCAATGAACCGCGTTATGCTTCGCTGCCCAACATTATGAAAGCCAGGCAAAAACCGATGGAGACCACATCTCCGGACGAGCTGGGTGTCGATACGGCAGCGCGTGTTAAAACCCTTGGGGTTGAGCCACCGGCCGCACGTCAGGCTGGTGTCAGGGTGGCTGATGTGGCCGAGTTGGTCGAAAAGCTGAAGAACGAGGCGAAAGTGATATGAGTATTTTGATTATTGCCGAACACGACAATACCAGCCTGAAGCCGGCAACCCTCAATACGGTGTCTGCGGCACAGGCAATTGGTGGCGATATTGATATTCTGGTTGTCGGTCAGAATTGTGCTGCTGTAGCGGATGCCGCTGCCAAAATTGGTGGAACAGGTAAGGTGTTGGTGGCAGACAACGAAGCCCTTGCCCACCAATTGCCGGAAAATGTAGCGCCACTGGTGGCCGAAGCAGCGGCCAGCTACAGTCACGTGATGGCGCCGGCCACAACGGCCGGTAAAAACCTGATGCCACGCGTTGCGGCTCTGCTGGACGTACAGCCCATTTCTGATATTTCGGGCGTTGAATCGGCCGATACATTCAAGCGGCCAATTTACGCCGGTAATGTGATTGCCACGGTGCAGAGCAGTGATGCCATCAAGGTCCTGACAGTGCGTGGCACAGCCTTTGATGCGGCGCCGGCCGAAGGTGGCTCCGCGACAATAGAGCAGTTGGATTTTGCCCGGGATGCCGGTATTTCCGGTTTTGTGGGCGAAGAGCTTGCCGCATCAGACCGGCCCGAGCTGACCGCTGCGAAAGTGGTTATTTCGGGTGGTCGCGGTATGCAGAATGGTGAAAACTTTGCCATGCTGGAGCGCATTGCCGATAAACTGGGGGCTGCAGTAGGTGCTTCCCGCGCTGCAGTGGATGCCGGCTTCGTACCAAATGATATGCAAGTTGGGCAAACCGGCAAGATTGTGGCGCCAGACCTGTACATCGCGGTCGGTATTTCCGGCGCTATTCAGCATCTGGCCGGTATGAAGGACAGCAAGGTGATTGTGGCAATCAATAAAGACGAGGAAGCGCCAATATTCCAGGTGGCTGACTATGGTCTGGTTGCAGACCTGTTTGATGTGCTGCCGGATCTGGAGGCGGCTTTATAAAAACAGGCGGCAGCAGGCGTGACTGAAAACGGGAACCGAAGTGGTTCCCGTTTTTTTAATCCGGGGGGGGGTGCGCCAGGAGCCGGTCAGTGCCGTTTACGTCCTTTTTTGTTCTTTCTGTTTTTGTGCTTCTTTACTTTTTTCCATTTTTCGCGCAATTTCTTTTGTTCTTCGGGAGGGCGTTTTTTAAACTTTTCCCGTGCTTTCAGCACCTTTTCCCGCTGTTCGGGCGACATGGATTCAAAGCGCTTTCGCTGCTGTATGCGGCGTTGTTCAGCCGCACTTTTTTCCTTTTGTTCAGCATTCTCCCGTCTGTCTTTTTTGTCATCATCCGCCATTGACACCGGTGCGGCAAGCGCCAGCGCACAAAGGCACGCTGCCAAAAGTCCGCGACGGAATAACAGTTTTTTACCCATGGTCATCTACACCCGCTTCGTTTTCTGCCAACCATTGATAGAATTCAAGCTCTTCGTACAGGTCAACCTCGGAATTGGCGACCTGTTCATCGGTTCCCGAGTCCAGCACATGGTTGCCAATAAAATCCGGCGTAATAAATACAGCGACCAGCACCACCGTTGCCATTGCCGTAGTAAATGCAGGCCACAATAGTTTGCTGCTGCGTGATTTGGGGTCAGTCAAAAGCGCTGCCCGCCGCGCATTGGCAATGCGCTGGTCCAGATCAGGCGAAATATCCTGTTCTGAATGTCTCAGTGTTGCCTGAAGCTCTTTTTCAAACAATTTGTCACTCATATCAGTAGCCCTCGAGTTTCGTGCGTAGCGTGGCCAGGGCACGAAAATAGTGGGTTTTAACGCTGCCCTCGCTACACTTCATGGCGCTGGCAGTTTCCGCAGTGTTGAGCCCCTCCCAACAGCGCAACATAAAGGCCTCGCGCTGTCTTGCCGGTAGCTCCTTTACAGCCTGCTCGAGCTGTTGCAGTCGTTGATCGCTTTCCAGTTGCTGTACCGGCTGGGTGCTGGTGGACGCCGGTACGTATTCATAGGGGTCTGCCGATGTCTCCTCGCTGACGCCGGCTGGCCGCAATTTGTCTGCCCAGCTGCGAAACCGGTTTTGCACGGCACGGCGACGATGAAAATCGTTGATTCGGCTGTGCAATATTCTATAAAACAGGGGCTTCCAGTCATCCCAGCCCTTGTCGCTGTACAGTTGCACCAATTTTGTCATAGCGTCCTGCACAATATCCAGAGCGTCGTCCGGGTTGCGCACTGCAACCTGGGCCATGCGAAAGGCGCGGCGTTCAATGCCGCGCAAAAAGCTGGCCAGGCTTCTGCTTTCGCAAGCGGCCATGTCGTCTGGTTCCAGTCGTGCCGTTGCGCACTCTCTCACTATTGCTGTTCCCGTCATTAGTCGTATACACGGTATTCATAATCTCGCTGATCCGGGACTGCATGGTGAATCAACTCCTTCACAATAATAGCGCCTGCTATCCACTTATAATAATCGTCATCGCGGTATTTGTATGTATTGTGGCGATATGACCTGCCATGGTGTCGACAGTAACGGTCGTGTCTGTGCCGTTCGGGCCGGTAGTTATGCAAGTAATATTCGCGGCCGTAATGACGACGGTTGTCGCGGTAATAGTTTCTTTCGTGGTCGCGCCGTTTGTTGTGCCGACGGTATTTCCGTTCCTGCCTCAAATGTTTTTTCAGGTGTTTGCGATGCCTGTCATCGTAGCGATCATAGCGGTATCTGGAGTGGTCGATTTTCTGGTAATTTGCCCTGTTGTTGCTATAACCCTGCCGGTCGTGTTTATCGTAGCGATCGGCAAAAGCAGGTAATGTCAGGCCCAGTGTCAACAGCAACGCAATCATTGGTCTGGCATGCTTCATGGCTATCTCCTCACAATCAGTTTACTCGCTATTCATAAACGCGCAGGTTAGCGGTCGGTTGACTGACAGGCAGGAAGCGATCTCCACGATGCAGAATGTGTTGCGCAAGAGGTAAATGCAAAAAGAAGAAAAATCTTCGCTATATCAAAGTGTTACTGTAACGCTGGACCATCCCGCCGGGTTGGTCCAGCTCGGCCGGGCCCGGTCAGGGCCGGGCGTTCATTTCTTTTTTGACATAGCGAGGCGTGTTTTTGTCGGTGCCGATCAGGTCTGCCAGAATCTGCCCGGCTTCCATCAGGCGCGGATCTTTCTCGCCAAGGGGCAATGTGTCCGCGTCAATCTCGCTCTGGGCGTCGCGCCACGACTTGATATCGGCCCAGGGTTCCAGGCCCTTGCTCACGCGGCGTTTGTTCTCCAGTGCCATCATCGCGGTTTCGCGTTCCTCTTTCTGTTGTTTGCGTTTGGCTTCGTTCAGGCTGATGCGCTTGCTGGACTGTTGCCGAATGGCTTCTGACAGCGCCACTCTTTCTGTCAGAAATATGAAGTTCGGATCATGTTCAATACGTTGCCGGTGCAGGCTCGCCAGCAGGGGAATGGCGGCTGACAGTTCCTCCTGTTTGCGGTGGTTAACGGGGCGTATATTGTCCCAGGGCAAAGCGTGATCTTCTTTGCTTTCGCCAATTTCATCCAGAGGATGCTCACTTGGGAACTCGATGTCGGGCACCACACCACGATTCTGGGTGCTGTCGCCAGAAACTCGATAAAACTTGGCTTCGGTCATCTTTAATTGCCCTTCGCGCAATGGCAGCAGGGATTGCACGGTGCCTTTGCCAAAGCTTTGTGTCCCCACAATCAGCCCGCGTTGATAATCCTGAATGGCGCCAGCGAAAATTTCCGAAGCCGAGGCGCTCAGGCGGTCGATCAGCACCAGCAGAGGGCCGCGATAATAGGCCTTGCGCCTGGCTTGCTGGCGCCGGTCCACATGGTTTCTGCTGTTGCGTATCTGAACCACCGGGCCGGGGTCGATAAATAGGTCCGTCAGTGCCGTCGCCTCTTGCAGAGACCCGCCGCCGTTGCCCCGCAAGTCGAGAATAACGCCGTCTACTTTCTCTTTTTTGAGTTCGCCCAGAAGCCGGTACACATCCCGGGTTGTGCTTTTCGCGTCGGGATCACGGTTTCTGTAGGCTTCGAAATCGAGATAGAACGTGGGTATGTCAATAACGCCGAGGCGATAGGTTCTGTCTCCGTGGTCTACTTCTATGACCTGACTTTGCGCCGCTTGCTCTTCCAGTTTGACGGTGTCGCGTACAATTTGTATGGGTTTGGGCAGGCCACCAGCCTCTGCTTCCGCAGGTATCACCTGTAATACCACAGTACTTGATTTGGGACCGCGAATCAGGTCAACGGCATCGTCCAGTCGCCAGCCGATAATATCGACGTTTTCGCCATCCACTCCCTGGGCAACGCCGATAATCATGTCGCCCGCTTTAAGCTCCCCTTGCTTGTCAGCCGGACCACCGGGCACTACACGGACGACAGAGGTGTGCTCATCCTGTCGTTGCAGCACTGCGCCAATACCTTCCAGTGACAATGACATGTTGATATTGAAGTTTTCTGATGTGCGAGGCGAGAAGTAGTTGGTGTGGGGGTCGTACATCATGGTAACGGCGTTGCTGTACGCCTGAAATACATCGCGTTCGTCAGTTTCATTCAATTGCGTCATCTGCGACGTATAGCGCTTTACCAGCAGTTCGCGTGCGTTGTCCAGCTCCTTGCCGCTCAACTTGAGGCGCAGCAGGGCATCTTCCATTCTTTTTCGCCACCAGTCACGACGTTCCGCATCAGTGCGCAGCCAGTCGCGCTCTTCAACATCTACCACCAGGTATTCGTCATCGTCGAGGTCAAACTGGTAATCGCTTTCCAGCAATTCAATGTTCTGACGTAATTGGTCAATGGCGATCTGTCGATACCGGTTGAATGCTTCAAAGCCAAAGTCAATGTTGCCCTTTTTCAGGCTGTCGTCCAGTTTTGTGCGCCAGCTTGATAATTGCTCGATATCCGAGAGCAAAAAGTGACTTTTGGATGAGTCCAGTGCTTCCAGATAGACCGTGTAAAGTTCGGTGGAAAAATCGTCATTGATAGCCAGTTTCTTGTAGTGGCCCGATTCCAGGTTGTCGAGAATATCCATCATAACCCGGGACTGCGAGGCGGTTGGTTCAAGAGACTGGGGTCCGCTAATGGCAAGGGTTGTCAGCAGTAGCGAGAGGAGCAGTATTCCAGCTTTTACAGGCATAGTTAGTGTTCTTGAATAGTGATATTGGAAAATTTAGACAGACAAACAACTTTGGAGTTTAACATCGCTTTTAACAATCGTGACCTTGTCGTCACATCCTGCATTGTAATGCCAAAGTAGCTTGCCGTGTGCCGCACATGCGAAATCGTGTCGTGCTTTTGTCAGGCGTCGAGGTAAAGAACGTTGTGTGCAGAGATTTCGTTCCATTCCTGTCGGTCTGGCTGGCAACTATATCAGCAGAGTGCGCTTTGGTCACTGTGTGCCCTCTGGCAATGACCGACGGAGCGGATGGATTGTGGTTATTGTTTACAGGGAAGTGCCTGTTTTATTTAACGTTAATTATTCAAAAATTAATTTAACTTATTGATATAATTGTAGTTTATGTATTTTTTCTGAGCGGGCAACGGAGTTTGTCGAGAGAGATTATCGAGACTGAAGCTCTTTTCCGGGCGGGTAACCAAAGTGCTTGCTATAGGCACGGGTAAAGCTGGATGAGCTTTCGTAGCCCAACTGTTGTGCAACAGAGGCAATTGGTGTCGCCGAACCGTGTAATAAATGATTGGCTTGCATCATGCGCAGGCTGCGGCAGTACTCGTGCACGCTTTGTCCGAACAGCATTTTGAAGCCCAGAGTGAGTTTGTTGCGGTTGAGATTGAAGTGTTGGCACAGGTGCGAAAGCGTTGGCGGAGCAATATAGCTTTGACTCAGCAGTTCATGAATTTTGTTCAATTGGGCCACATCCCTGGGGCGCAACAGAATTTGTGGATTCTTGTCATTCTTATTGTCGAGAAAATCCAGGCCGTAACACAGCAATTCCAGCATTTTGGCCTGTAAATAAGTGGCTCTCATGTGCCCGCGATAATTATGAGTGAAAATTTCCTCCAACACGCGCTGCATGGCGCCATTGAGAGGAAAGGATTCAATCAATACAGATTTTTTGTTGTTCAGGTATCCAGCCAGTTGTGATGTGGTATTCGGGCTGCAGTCCGGCAGAAATCTTCGCAGGTAATCGTGGGGCAAGCTGAATGTCACACGCTCAAAATTGTTACCGGCCGCACAACGGCGAGCATAACGCACGCTTTGATCGTATTTGAACAAGGTAAAGCCGGGCCCCCTGAAACGATACTCGCGACCATCCTCCATTTGCTGAAGGAAGTCAGATTTTCGAGAGAAATGCAATATGATGGAGCGGTCAGTTTCCACCTGGTCTATAAAGTCTTTTTGGTAATTTATTTGGTGAGTAAGAGCGTAAGCGCCGGAAGGCATGGGCAGGTGTTCGTGTTGTCCGATACCTTCTGCACGTGAATATTCCGGATAACTGATTTTGTGGTACTTGTCGAAATCCAGACACTGATAACGTGCTCCCATGCGCTGAAACATGGAGCGAATTGAAACGCAGCCTTGCGAAAGTGGAAAAAGATCGGTGGTTCGCTTTTGAAGCATGGTATTTGCGGCCGGGCTTCGAGAAGATCTGTGACGCACGGTAAAGTAATAGTGATTTGCTGTCAATGATGTTGCTGGACCAAGGCTTTAATATGCCGGATTATCCTGCGGTGGTGTATTTATACCGTATGCCTGCTGCTTTTAAGACGAGATTCGAGTAATGAAAAAATATTTAGTAATGAGTTGTGTTCTATTCCTGTATATCGCCCAGGTAGTTGCAAAAACTCAACCCGCGCCAGATCGAGTCGAAGGTGAAGGTCCATTCGCGCGCCTGATACTTCGTGGAGGCACTTTGATCAATGGCGAAGGGGCACCGGCTCGCGGACCAGTGGATATAGTGGTTGAACAAAACCGTATCGTCAGCATCACTGACGTGGGTTACCCTGGCGTACCCATTTCCGGGCCACGCCCCAAAGCCGAAGCGGGTGACCGTGAACTGGATGTGGAAGGCAGTTATATTCTGCCGGGTTTTGTGGATACTCATGTCCATAGCGGCGGCGATGGCCAGCAAGTGCCGGCAGAGTATATCTTCAAGTTGTGGATGGCCCACGGTGTGACTACTGTGCGCGAAGTCGGTAGTCTCAACGGTATTGACTGGACTCTGGATCAGCGTAATCGAAGCGCTGCCAATGACATCACCGCGCCTCGCATTGTGCCTTATTTAGTCTTTGGCCTGGGTGAAGAAACGCCGATTACAACGCCGGAAGGGGCAAGAAAATGGGTCGATAAAATTGCCAAAGCCGGTGCCAGTGGCATCAAATTTTTTGGAACTCACCCGAAGATATTTCGCGCTGCGGTAGAGCAGGCCCGAAAGCGGGGCCTTGGCACGACAATGCATCATGCACAACTCGACGTGGCGCACCTCAACGTTCTGGATAGTGCCCGCGCAGGGCTGGATGGCATGGAGCACTGGTACGGTTTGCCAGAAGCCCTGTTTGAAGAACGCATCATTCAGGACTACCCGGACAACTACAATTACAACAACGAACAAGATCGCTTTGGTGAAGCGGGGCGGCTCTGGCGCCAGGCGGCAAAGCCAGGCAGCGACAAGTGGAATGCTGTGCGGGACGAGCTGATTGGTCTGGATTTCAATATCAGCCCGACTTTCACAATTTACGAAGCCAGCCGCGACCTCATGCGAGAGCGCACGGCAGAATGGCACCAGGCGTATACCATGCCCAGCCTGTGGGCCTTTTTTCAACCCAATCGCGTATCTCACGGCTCCTACTGGTTTGACTGGACCACTCAGGACGAAATTGACTGGAAGCAAAACTACAGGCTGTGGATGCAATTTATCAACGACTACAAAAATCACGGTGGCCGTGTCACGGTGGGGTCTGATTCAGGTTACATCTATAAAGTGTATGGCTTTGGTTACATTCGTGAACTGGAGCTGTTGCAGGAAGCGGGTTTCCATCCTCTGGAAGTTATTCGCTCTGCCACGATTAATGGTGCAAAAGCTTTGGGAATGGAAGATTCCATTGGTTCTGTGCGGGAAGGCAAGCTTGCGGACCTGGTGGTCGTTGACGAAAATCCGTTGCACAACTTTAAAGTGCTGTACGGCACTGGCCATTTCAAACTGGGTGATGACAACCGGCCAACCCGAGTGGGTGGTGTTAAATACACCATCAAGGACGGCATCATATACGACGCCAAACAGTTGCTGGCAGATGTAAGGCAGATGGTGGCAAAAACAAAAGCAAACAAGTGAAAGTTAACCGGTTGGGGAAAATAAGGGGGAAGGTGTAATGAGTTCATTATGGAATCGTGTGGGCAAAAGCGTTTTGTTGGCAATGCTGGTTGTCGCGGGTTTGGCAAATGCTGATGTAACTGCTACCGATTACGCTCGTGCCGAACGCATGCTGGGTTGGCATGCCGGCAAGCTGGTGTACAACCTGCCTGTGTCGATGGAGTGGCTCGACAACAGCCGGTTCTGGTATCGCAAGCAGATAAAGGCCGGGCAGGAATTTGTTTTTGTCGATGCAAAAGCAAATGTGCAGCGACCGGCATTTGACCACGCCAGGCTGGCAACGGTTTTGTCGCAAATTTCCGGTACTGCGTATGAGCCTTACAAGTTGCCTTTCACGCGGTTTGAATACATGGACAATATGAAAGCCATTCGCTTTTGGGAAGCGCGACCAGCCAGTGCCACTGACAACAATCCTTCCAGCGACAAACAACCGCAACATCGAATGTGGACCTGTTTACTGAGTAATTATCAATGTGATGGCCCAGCGAATGTGGGCCCGCAACGCAAGGACGAAAGTATTTCCCCCGACGGTAAATGGGCCACTTTTGTCCGCGATGAAAACCTGTGGGTGCGCTCTGTAGCCAGTGGCGAAGAGCGGCAATTGAGCCGGGACGGAGTAACGGATTACGGCTACGGTGTTCCGGCTGAAGGTTGTTGTTATGAGGTGAGTCAAAAGCGTGCCGGCACGCAACGCCCGCCGGAGGTAGTCTGGTCGCCGGATTCAGGCAAAATTGCGACCTGGCGGCTGGATGAACGCAAGGTTGAGGATATGCATCTGCTGGAGACTTCCGGCGCGCGGCCCATATTGCACAGCTACAAATACGCACTGCCCGGAGACAAGGAGGTGCCAGTTTATACGGTGCATGTGTTTGACCTGAACAGCAAACAACAAGTCGATATCGCCACCGACCCTGTCGAATTGTACTGGGGGGCAGACGGGGGCAGAGTGCTGGACGTGCGCTGGAACGCGGCCAGCGACACGCTGTTTTTCAAGCGTATTTTTCGCGGTTTTCAGAAAGCGGTTATATATCGAGCAGACGCGGCAACCGGCAAAGCCAAATCGGTGGTAGAAGAAATCAGCGATACCTTTATTGACTCGCCAAAGCACCACGACCAGGCCCGGGATCGTGATCTTCAGGAGTGGCGCCTGGTCAATAGTGATCAGGATATCGTCTGGTGGTCGGAACGGGATGGTTGGGGTCATTTTTACTTATATGATGCTCAAACCGGGAAACTGAAAAATCAGATAACGTCCGGTCCCTGGGTAACACAGGACATTTACGTTGCAGACGATGATCGGCAGTGGCTCTATTTTTCTGGTTTGGGCAGAGAGAAGAGCGACTATCCCTATGCAAAACACTTGTACCGTGTGAAGTACGACGGTTCCAGGTTACAGCGTTTGAGCCAGGAAGATCAGTACCGCGAGATTAATCCTTCCGCCGACGGCAGTTATTTTATCGATACATATTCGACAAGGAAAAATCCCCCGGTAACTGTATTGCGCAATCGCGATGGCAAAGTCATCAAGACACTGGAAACGGCGGACATTTCCGCTTTGTTGGCAACTGGCTGGAAGCCGGCTGAACAGTTCACGGTCAAGGCGCGCGACGGTGTGACGGATTTGCATGGCTTTATATACCGCCCCACCAACTTTGACCCTGACAAGACGTACCCAATTGTTGATCGCATTTATCCCGGACCGCAAATTGGGCCGGTACGACATAAAGGATTTACCGCAAGCCCGGGCGGTGAGACACAGGCGCTGGCCGAGTTGGGGTTTGTAGTGATCCAACTGGATGCCATGGGCACGCCATATCGCTCCAAAGAGTTTCACGATGTCTGGTATGGCAATATGGCTGATAACGGACTGATAGACCACGTTAATGGCATCAAGCAATTGGCGGCGCGCTACCCGGAAATTGATATTGAGCGCGTGGGAATCTATGGCCATTCCGGGGGTGGATTTTCATCGACTGGGGCTATTCTCCGCTTTCCGGATTTTTTTAAAGTGGCCGTATCTGGTGCCGGGAACCACGACAATCGCAGTTACAGCTGGGGGTGGGGCGAAAAATATCAGGGCATGCTGAAAAAGAACGCTGATGGCAGTGACAACTACGATTCCCAGGCCAACCATTTGCTGGCGCAAAACCTCAAGGGCCACTTGTTACTGCATTACGGTACGCTGGACGACAATGTCCACCCGCACGCGACTTTGCTATTGGTTGATGAGCTGATCAAACATAACAAGGATTTTGATTTGATGGTGTTACCCAATGGCAATCATGGCTACGCTTCTGATAATGACGTGCTGTTGCGCTATATCACTCGTAAAACCTGGGATTATTTTGTTACGCACCTGAGAGGTGAAACGCCTCCCGCGGGTTACTATATAGAACCACGTCCGAGATAATCATTGGCTGTGATTTAAAATCAGCGAAAATCTTATTCCTCCTCAAAGCCAGTGCCTGAGGAGGAATGTTTCATGCTATTGCCATATTTTAAAAAAAATCCCCCATCAGGTAACGCATACCCCGGCTTTTTACGTCAGTACCACAGAGAATCTGCGCCTGTGGTGTTCGGCGCCGGCGACATAGGGTAGTGCAGAGATGAATCGAGCAGAGCGAAAGGGCTTTTCGGACAGCAAAGATACTGAATGCTGCCAACCCGGTCATTCTCTTCGCGAGCATTCCGAGCGAGTGAAGTCTGTTCCCGTTATGATATCTGATAACAGTAGTATCAGAGTAGCAAACAAAGTCGGGCAGAGCGCACCAACTTCGTCGCCAGGAGCACCGGGAGGGCGGTTGAGCAACGAATCGGACCAGCAGTCGATTGGAATGGTGGTGGAACGCATGTTCCAGCGCTATCACTTGGTGTTGATGAAATATTTACGCGACCGCCTGTTCAACAAGCAGGAAGCCGAAGATGTAGCCCAGGAAGTTTATTATCGGATTGCGCGGAGAACGGCATCGGATCAAATTGACTTTCCCAAAGCATTCCTGATACGCACTGCTCGAAACCTGTTGATTGATATGAGACGAGCCGCCCCCAAAAACCAGTTATTACTGTCTATTGACAGTGAAGAAGACATTGAACTGATCACCACTATCGAAGATGAGACCATTCAGGAAAACCCCGAGTCTGAAATCAGTGCAGAGCAATTATTAAGTGGAATAAAAGCTGCGTTGGCAGAATTAAATCCCAAATGTCAGGCCGTATTTGTCATGAACCGGGTAGACGGTATCAGTTATCGACAGATTGCCAAAGATCTGAACATGTCGGAATCCATGGTGGGAAAATATATGCGTCAGGCGCTCAGGCATCTGATGCAAACAGTGGAGGTCGAATTATGACCAGTAAAAGTGTAATCACCGACCAGGCATGTGACTGGTATGAACGCCTGCACTCTGATAGGACCAGTATGCAGGAGGTGGCTGAGTTTAATGTTTGGCTGGAAGCTGATCCAAACCATCGAAAAGTATTCGAAAAAGTGGATCGTTTGTGGTTGGCAAGCAAAGGGCTGCGTGGCACTCGCGAAGTGGCTGAGAGTCGTGTGGTGATTGAACGCTTGAAAGGCGAGTCTGAAAAGCAACAACGTTTTTTTCGCGCACCGCGCAAAACAAAAGCGTTTTGGCCGATGGCTGCAGCCGCTGTCTTGCTAATGACTGTCGTCGCCGGTTGGGTAACCTATAACGACACCACCGCCGAGATTGTTCGTTATTACACACCTGTTGGAGAGCAAAAAAATATAAAGCTGGATGATGGCAGCTCTATTGTGCTCAACACCAATAGTATTCTCGATGTTGAATTTGACAGCGAGATTCGACGTGTCGTTATGATCAGGGGACAAGCCAATTTTAATGTCGCTAAAGATACCAGGCGACCATTTACCGTAGTGGCGGGTGATGGCCGGGTAACCGCTCTGGGTACGGAGTTCGATGTATATATGGCGGCATTTCGAACGGTGGTCACGTTAATGGAAGGCTCTGTTCAGGTGGACTGGCCACAAGAGCAGGGTGCAGGCAACTCACAGGCTCCGGAATGGCAGGCGGTGCGTTTGAAAGCTGGCCAGCAGGTAGAAATAAGAGGTGGTATGGGTTTGACAACTCCTGTCGTGGTTAATCGTTCAATGGTAAAAAGTTGGTTAAACGGCAAATTGAGCTACGACGAGCAACCGCTGGCCAAGGTTGTCGAAGAAGCCAATCGCTATACTAAATTAAGGATTGAGCTGGGTGATTCCGCATTGGCTAATATTCCAGTAACAGGCATATTTACTGCTGGAGAAAATCGGGCGCTAGCCAGTGCGCTCGCAAATCTCTACGGTCTGGAATTAAGGTCGGTTGGCGAATACAAAATTGTTATGATTTCTCCCAATCAGAAATGACAGGGTCAATTGCCGGAATGTTGAAAAAAATGTGTATTCAGGTGGTGCAGTGCTTCTGTTTTATCGTCAATGCCAATGAGTGTAAATACATCGCTCAATAACATTGATCAGAGGGGAGTTAATATGACAAACCATATGAAGCTGAAAAAACATTTGCTTTCTTTGGCCGTAAGTGCCGGCTTTCTGTTCTCGGCAACCACTGTATTGGCTAATGAAGATGTGACGATCGACATTAGACCACAGTCGTTGGCTTCAGCGCTTAGAGAGCTTGGCGAACAATCTAACTTACAGTTGATTTTCAAGAAGAGCGATGTTTTATCGATGGAATCCAGCGCCTTGTCAGGGCAAATGTCACCGGAGTCTGCTCTCAGGCAGATGTTGGCGGGCACCGGCTTTACCTATGAATATACTGCCGAAAATATGGTAGTAGTAAAAAAGGAAGGCGAGAGCGGTAAAGGTATAAAAAAAACCATTGATAATAGATCCGAAAAATTAATGGAAGAGATGACTGTCACCGCTCAAAAGCGAGCACAGAGCTTACAGGATGTGCCGATGAGTATTGCTGCGCTCAGTGGTGATGAGTTGGATGAGCAGGGCATAGACAATATTTTGGGACTTGCCTTGAAAGTACCGGGGCTTAGTGTGCAGGATAGCGGGACGATGCAGCGCCGAATTATGATGCGTGGTATAGGCAATGTTTTCGGCGAAAGCCCATTGGTGGGGCTATATGTTGATGAAATGTCGGTCACTGGGACGTCATCTCAGGCCCTTGATGTACGTACGTATGATCTGGAGCGTGTAGAGGTATTGCGTGGACCACAGGGTACGCTTTATGGTGACGGTTCACTGGGAGGGACCATTCGCTTTATCACAAAATCCCCCGAACTGGATAATTTCAGGGGTGGAGTGGACTTCACCAACAGCTTTACAAAGGGTGGTGATGCCAGTCAGCAGATGATTGGTGTGTTGAATGTCCCTTTGTTAGAAGATCGTCTTGGAGTTCGGCTGGGTATTCTTTATGAAGATGCAGGAGGTTGGCTGGACCAGCCAGAACGGTCACTGAAAAATTTAAATGATCAGGAAACTTATGATATTCGAGCTAAAGTACTGTGGCGCCCAAGTGACGCGCTGGAGATTCAGGCACTAGCGATTACCCATCGAAATGACAGCGGACCAGCTGCTAATCGTATAGATGATAACGGCAATTACTATACTCCATTTGGAAGAGAGAGTACGGCGTCGTTTTATAACGAATACAGCTTGTTTAATACTACAGTGACCTATGATTTCGGTGGGCTGCAATTACTTAGCACGAGCTCTTATATAGATGGCGATAACAATTGGCAGCAGGACAGGGGTTACCTCCCTTTATCTCCGGCACCCGCGTTACCTCTTGAGTGGCTGGTGCTGGACGGCTATGCCCAGCGGTTTCGACAAGAAATTTTTACCGAGGAGTTACGGTTGAGTTCCGATGATTCCGGCCCCTTTGTTTGGAGTGCAGGTGTCTATTATCGCAATCGGGATTACCAGTACGGCACATTGCAAAATGGGCAACATGTGGAAGGCGGCGTCCCTTATTACTGCTGTTATGAAGGGTCGGAAGTTGCGTTAACCGATACGCCGTTCACTCGTAAATCGGAATCCTGGGCTGTCTTTGGTAATGTGAGCTATGATGTTTCGGAGCTGTTGGAGCTGGGGGTGGGGCTTCGTTACTTCAATGACGATCAGGAATTAAAAAATCAGACATTTCAATCCGGGTCATTTAACTCGACAAACCCTCGGTTTTACGCCAATTACAGCGTGAATGACAATATACAGCTTTATGCCAATTTTGCCAAAGGTTTCAGAAGTGGTGGATTTAACAATTTTGGTTTTCCTGTATACGAGCCTGAAAACCTTTGGTCTTATGAAGTCGGCACCAAAATGTCATTATTGGAAAACAAGCTTGATGCCGAGCTCAGTGTTTTTTATACAGATTATGAAGGTGTGCAGATAGTAGGCATTAATCCTGATCCTGTTGGTAATGTGACGTCGAATGCAGGTGATGCCGAAGTCAAAGGGGTTGAGTGGCTGCTTTCTTTTCATGCCACAGAAAACTTTACGATTGGTGTTAGTGGTACAAAAACTGATTCCGAAATCGTGAAATTGGCAATCGGAGGGTCGAGCCATGCGGTTGGTGACCCACTCGATTTAGTACCCTCATACAGTTTTGCATTCTGGGCAGATTATAACTTTTATTGGTCTGGTCAGGTTCCTGGATTCGCGCGAATTGATTACAGCCAGCAAGGAAAATCAATTTTCAGGAACCGGTCCATTGGGGCGCACTATCTCGGTTATTCAGATGTTATCAATATGATGAATGCACGCCTGGGTTTGCAGCGTGACAACTGGTCTTTTGAGTTTTTTGCTCAAAATTTGTTGAATGAGGACGGGTTTCTTGATGCGCTTCAAATCGAGAGGAATGCAGCTGTTCCACGTCCCCGTACTTTTGGCATTAAAGTGGGGCTCGATTTTTAAAAAGTCAAACAGGTCTTGAAAGGCCCTGGGTGGAAATGGAGGGTCTGTTCGCAATCCAGTTGGTGTGAACAGTCCCTGAATTGACCTTGAACATAGTTGTTTTGTTTCTGTTGTTTGCCTTGTCCATCGGCTTGTAAGCAGGTCCACTGTGACACAAGTATCTCCCGTTAATGGTGTGATAGCCGGGTTCAATGTCTGCCTGCGCAGATGAAGCATTGCAGTTTTTCAGCTATCGATTTGTTGTGGGCTACAACACTGTTGTGGTAGTCTGCATTGCCATGCAGTTCGCAACAACCGCACCACACTTCTCTTGTGTAGTACCTCACTTGCTATATCTCAACAATCACCACGGAGCCGGATACATGAACAAAATGACAATTATTGTCGTGTTTGCAGTTATGATGGCTGGATTTTCCACAGGCAGCGACGCCCGAACCCTGCAACTGGAAGACTATCTCGATTTGGAAAATGTGAGCTCTCCACAGATCTCACCAGACGGCAAGACAATTGTTTATACACGTTCTCGTGTCGATGTAAAAAAAGATCGTAAGGCACCGGAATTGTGGATCATGAATGCAGACGGAACCGGTAACAGGCGCTTGCAAGAAGATGGGGGCAGTGTGCAGTGGTCTCCGAATGGTGATCGTATTGCCTATGTTGCCAAAACAGAGAGCGGATCGGAAATTTTCGTTCGCTGGATGATGCCTGGTGGCAGCACCACCCAGATTACCCATCAAAATCTCTCTCCTTCGGATTTAAGCTGGTCTCCCGATGGCAAAACAATCGCTTTCAGAGGTAAGGTGCCCGCGCACACTGAGTGGACTGTTTCCTTGCCCGGTCGACCGGAAGGAGCCGATTGGACTGGCGATGCAACAGTCATTGATCGTCTGCATTACAGAATGGATGGTACGGGTCTGACCGCCGGTACATATACTCATATTTTTACCGTGTCTGCAGAAGGCGGTACTCCTAAACAATTGACCAGTGGCAAATGGCATGCGGAAGCTCGAAAAGCAGGCATGACATTTTATAAAGGCAGCCTCGAATGGACACCCGATAGCAGACACATTTTATTCGGCGCCAATAAAGAGGTTGATGAAGATACCGATTATGGCGTGGCCAATGTATATTCCGTTGCCATTGCAGATGGGCATATTCGGACGCTCAGCAAACAAAAAGGTTTTTGGGGTGGTATTACAGGGCCGAGAGTTTCACCTGGCGGTAAATTAATTGCATACCTTGGGCATAAAGATTCGCGAACCTCCAATTATCCGCCGGTGCAATTGCGAGTGATGTCACGAGATGGTGAAAATGATCGCGTCCTTATTGATGATATGCCAGGTGGAGTCAGTTTTTTACGTTGGTCGAAAGACAATAAAGGGCTTTATTACGTTGTTGGAAAGCACGGCTCAGATAATATTCACTATGTGTCTCTGACAGGTAAATACAAGAATATTACTCAGGGGCAGCACAGTTATTCATTGTCTTCGGTCAGTGAAAAGGGTCTTGCAGTGGGTACGCTCACGGATGCTTACAATACTCCCGATATTGTGCGACTTGATTTGTCAAGTGGCAGGGACATGCAGAAACTTACTCGGGTAAATGACGACATACTGGCAGATGTGCAGCTGGGTAAAGTCGAGGAAATATGGTACCCCTCCAGCGACAACACGCGAGTGCAGGGTTGGATTGTCTATCCACCGGATTTTAACAAGCAGCAAAAATATCCCCTTATTTTGAGTATCCATGGTGGGCCGGAAGGCATGTATAGGGGGAATTTTAACTTTACATACCAGGACATGGCGGCTCAGGGGTATATTGTTCTTTATACCAATCCACGAGGCAGTACTGGCTACGGTGCGGCATTTTCCAACGCAATTTACAATGCGTACCCGGGTCGTGTTGATTATGACGACTTGATGAATGGGGTAGATAAAGTTGTAGAGCGGGGAAATATCGATAAAGAACGCATGTACGTACAGGGTTGTAGTGGCGGTGGCACATTGACAGCCTGGGTGGTGACAAAAACGGATCGTTTTGCCGGGGCTACCGCGCTTTGTCCTATTGTTAATATGATCAGCTTTGCTGGTTCAGCTGATATCCCGGGCTGGGCATATAACCGCTATAAAAAGCCATTTTGGGAAGACCCGAGTGCCTGGCTGGAGTCGTCTTCAATTATGCAGATCAATCAGGTAAAAACGCCAACCATGGTTATGGTGGGCGAAAACGACATAAGAACGCCGGTGGATCAATCCATTGAATTGTATTCAGCCCTGAAGTTGCTCGGTGTACCAACCAAATTGATATTGATGAAGAATGAATGGCATGGTACGTCCCGAATGCCCTCGAATATGTTGCGTACTCAGCTGTATTTGCGCAAATGGTATGATCAGTGGCGCCGTGTAGAGCGGTCATCGGGGCCTGACTGGGTTGAGGCAAAATGACGTCATGGCCTGTTGGCAAAGGCTTCTTTCTGGTCTTTCCGGGCAAGCGAGATAGCCATAAAACATTTGAATCAGACTGGAGGGTGGCAGGGAGTTCCCGGATCGTTCATGGTCTTGCGAGGTAAAAGATTTATGGGCTTGACGATTGTCTGCGGAGTCCCTATAGTACGCCGCCTCAACGCGCTCGTAGCTCAGCTGGATAGAGTACCTGGCTACGAACCAGGCGGTCGGAGGTTCGAATCCTCCCGAGCGCGCCATATAAAAAGGCCACCCTTGCGGTGGCCTTTTTATATGGCGTGTTTGGGCGGTGGACGAACCTCCCCGGGTTCGACAAATTGCGAGAGCAATTTGGACCCAGCCGTCACAGGCGGTGCAGCCCACAGTGCGCAAAAACCCCATAGGGTTTTTGTGGTCAGTCCTCCCGAGCGCGCCAAAAAAAATTAAAAATCAGACACTTGGGGTTGCCTTGCGGCAGCCCTTTGCGTTTGCAGTACAACCAGTGCCGGAGTTTTGCCGGACTTTCCTTCAAACATCCCGTTTGTCGCCTCGATCAGCTCCTCCAGTTCCGGGGTAGAGTAGTGGGATGTGATGTCGCCGTTTCGATGTCCCGGCAAAATTTTCCTTGTCTCCAGTGGTAATCTTGTAGCGCGCAGTCGCCGCCCGAACGTATGCTTTAGGGCCTGTTAACACTAATTTGATTGTCACTGCTGTGGCTAAAAATTCACCACTCTTCCGTCCCCTTGTTATGAAAAGGTGTCGCTCATTTGGAGTAACCAAACTACTCTCCTCGTGCCTCAATTGGCGAATTTTTAGTCACAACAGTGACAATTAGCGGGAGCTGGGGCACGACAGACCGTCATTGATTAACCATCAAAAATCTGGTCTCAGCATTACGGAAAGAGAAGCGGTAGTCAGGGCAATTACGGGGGGCTCTGGATGAGTCTTGTGACGGATTAAGGAAAGTCAAACCGGGGTCTTATGAGTAACGAGGCAAGCAGGCTCTCTTTGTCTTGAGGGATTTCTTTAACTTATTGATTTGTATAAGGTTGGTGAGGTCGGCTGCGTGCATATAAGACCTGTCAGCGGTCTCGTTAAAAACGTAGGCTTCTTTATTCCGGTAAGCCACGTTTAAAGAATATGCCATAAGTCATCGAATTTGATATGCTTTTGGCCAATTATCGGCCTGAAATTTGGTTCAATAAATGCTACATAGGCGGAAATCTGCCCAATATACTGTTAGGTTTTTAGGGCTTCGGAGAGTCTTATGGAAAATCAATTTCTGTATAAAGCTTGGGCAAATTTAGAACTGCTAAAAAAGATTGGCCAGATTTGTAGAGATGAACATCCAGAACAATGGTTAATGGCTGTTCGACTGTTAAATCACACTTATGTCGTCGACCAAATTTTTATCAGCCATCTTAACGGCACACCACACCCTTTTAGTTCAACTAATACGTCGGAAACACCCTCTGTAGATGACCTAAGGGAAAATTTAAAAATATCTGATAGTTGGCTTGTCCATTACGTAAAAAATTTGGATGAATCATCAATAGATAATGAGATTGAATTCACATTCACTGATGGAGATCGCGGATCTATGTCAGTTCGCGAAATTCTTAATCATTTAGTGATTCACGGGGCGTATCACCGCGGAAACATTGGTATGCTACTAACGGCCTGCGGCATTGACCGGCCCAGCGATACTTTTACCAGGTTCTTACACCAGTACGAGCCTCGCAGAAGGTCAAAAACCTAACAATCGCAGGCAAAGGGACGGCCAACGCTATGCACATTTTGTGCGGTCGCTGCGCTCCCATATTCGCACAAAAATTTGCGTAGCATTGTCCTTCCATATTGCGGGCGTTGAAATTGTAGGAAAACTCTAAAAAAACAAGCATTTTTGATAAAATCAGGCCTCGCCGAAATCACATTTACTATCTGGCTCGGTAGTCCGCGAAAAGGCGTGACCTTTGGCAGCCAACCCCTTGCGTCGCAACAGTACTTGTTTCTGCCACTCTTTTGCCTGTTCGCCCATATATTTTTCAAGAATTGCATTTACCAGACACGACAAATAACGTTCTTATTGTTTAGCCAAGCCCAAAAGTTGATCCTTGGTAGTGGAGGAAGTTCTGAATAGGCTGAGTAGGCCGATAAATTATAAATAGATGGCCACTTCGGCTTTTTTGGCAGCCTTTCGCAGGTTTTTATCCAGTGTAGCCAAGGGCAAACCTTCCCGGATGGCCAGTTCCAGATAGGCGGCATCGTAACTGCTCAGTTTGTGGGTTCTGGCCAGAGTAATTGTGTGGGCAAACGCCTGTTGTGAGGTTATGGCATCTACATGAATGGGCAGGTTTTCCAGCTGGTAAAGAAATGCCTGTACATGCTGGCTTGTGGTGTCGCCACGCTTTTCAGCGCCAAGGCACACATTGATCGCCTCAAGGTGCCATAAGTCGGGTACCAGCGCCTCCATGTCAGTCAATGTGCCCAGTACGCTTTCCGCATAGGATTGATCGGCCGGTTTCGTACTTGCCAACAGCCATCGCATCGACACCGAGTTATCCAGCACAAAGTCAGTCATTTTCTCCCGGCCTCAATCAGCTCCCGAAGGCCATCATCGTCGACAGGGGTCTTTTCCATATTGAGAATATTGTTGACAGCAGCCTTTGCTTTCTCTCGGCTGGCACTGTGGCTGGGGATGAGATCAGCAATTGCTTTACCGCGCAGGGTAATCGTGAAAGATTCGCCCTTTTCGACCAGGCGCAGAATCTCAGGTAGCCTGGTTTTGGCATCGTAGGATCCAATTTCCTTGTACATTAGAGTAACCTCACAGGATTTGAATGTTTAGACCAGTATACTGGTCTATTGAGGGGTGTCAAATTGATTGCGGTCTTCACCCGTCAAAACACGGAAGCAGCGCCAGGAAAAACAGCAGAGGAACGGCTGAACAAATGGATTGCGAAGTAAGCTGGTCGCCCGAAGCTCTGGACGAGGTAGATCCATAGCTGAATACATAGCCAAAGATTCCTCCTTCTATGCCAGTGCTGTAGTCAGTCAAATTAAAGAGTTGTCCCGCTATCTGAAGAACATGCCGCTTCGTGGACGGGTAGTGCCTGAACTGGGCGGCGAAACCTGCCGATATATGAACGGCTCTTGTGAACCATTCACTTGCCCTTTATCTGCTTTGACAACTGATCCACATCCCGTTTTTTTGCCTGATTGATCGCCAGGTTTACCTCTTGGCGTCTGGTATTTGGCGCACTCTACCTTTATAATGCCGCGCCGTTTGAGTCGGCCCGGTTTTGAGCCCCTCGCTAGCAGATTGCGTCAGTCAAGGATGTCACCAAACTGCAATGTTATGCAGGTTTATGTGTCTTTCGAGACTCCGGGTTTGTTTATATCGTCTTAATTAAAGTGTGAGCAGGCATCCTCTATGATCAAAATCCGTCGCGGATTGGACTTGCCGATTACGGGCGCGCCCGAGCAGGTCATTCACGATGGTCCCGCTGCACGCTCCGTCGCTGTTATTGGTCTTGACTATCACGGCATGAAGCCGTCTATGGCAGTCAGGGAAGGCGACAGAGTCAAGCTGGGCCAATTACTGTTTACCGACAAAAAGACAGCCGGGGTAAAGCATACTGCTCCTGCTGCTGGTGTTGTGGCCGCGATAAATCGTGGCGAGCGCCGGGTTTTACAATCTGTCGTTATCGATATTGACGGCGACGATGCCGTTACCTTTACACAATACGATGCTGCCGAGCTGGGTAGCCTGGATCGTGCGAAGGTGGTAGAAAACCTGGTGGAATCAGGCCAGTGGGTTGCCTTGCGCACCCGGCCGTATTCACGGGTGCCAGCACTGGATGCTGTTCCCGGTTCCATTTTCGTAACCGCTATCGACACTAACCCCCTTGCTGCCGATCCCGCCGTTATCATTGGCGAACGCAAGGAAGATTTCGTCAATGGCCTGAAAGTGCTGACACGTCTTACCGATGGCAATGTCAACCTGTGTACGGCACCGAATGCCGATATTTCCGGGGCTGAGGTTGACGGAGTGCAGAGGCACCAGTTTGCCGGGCCACACCCTGCCGGGTTAACAGGCACCCATATTCATTTTGTCGACCCGATTGGTGCAAGCCAGGACAAGTCAGTCTGGAGTATTGGCTATCAGGATGTGATCGCGTATGGCGCCTTGTTTACGTCCGGTCAGATCGACACCCGTCGGGTCGTTGCGCTGGCGGGGCCCCAGGTTGAATCGCCCTGCCTGCTGCGCACTCGCATTGGTGCAAATCTGGATGAGTTAACCGCTGGCCGCCTGTTGGGTGGAGATAATCGGGTGATCAGTGGTTCGGTACTTTCCGGACGCAAGGCCAATGGCGTACATATGTATCTGGGCCGTACTCACAATCAGGTGTCTGTCATTGAGGAAGGCGCTATTCGCGAGGCGGTGCGATATTTGTCACCGGGTGTTAACCGACACTCGGCCATGCCGATTTACCTTTCGAGCCTGAACAAAAAGAAAAAATTTAACCTGACTGCCAATGTGAATGGCAGTGAACGCGCCATGGTGCCGCTGGGTAATTATGAACAGGTTATGCCGCTGGACATTCTGCCAACGCAACTGCTGCGTGCGCTGATTGTCGGTGACACAGAGATGGCCCAAAAACTGGGTTGTCTGGAACTGGACGAAGAAGATCTGGCGCTCTGTACCTACGTTTGCGTAGGTAAATACGAGTACGGCCCGATCCTTCGCAACAACCTGACCCGCATAGAACTGGAGGGTTGATCGCGATGGGTTTACGCAAGTTTCTGGAAAAAATCGAGCCGCACTTTCACAAGGATGGCAAATACGAAAAGTGGTTTGCACTGTTTGAGGCAGTGGACACCATCTGTTTTTCGCCCAGGGCGACAACCCGCAACGCGTCACATGTACGCGATGGGGTAGACCTGAAACGGGTGATGATTACCGTCTGGTTTGCAACTTTCCCGGCCATGTTTTATGGCATGTATAACGTTGGCCATCAGGCCAACATCTGGCTGGCAAACGTCGATCCCTCACAATTGGAAGGGTGGCGTCTGGCACTGGTGGCTATGGTCGCCGGTTTCGATCCCAACAGTGTCTGGGACTGTATGTGGCACGGTGCGGCTTATTTTCTGCCAATCTATGCAGTTGCCTTTGTGGTTGGCGGCTTTTGGGAAGTATTGTTTGCCATGAAGCGGGGCCACGAAGTCAACGAAGGCTTCTTTGTCACTTCCATACTGTTTGCGCTGATATGCCCCCCTGACCTGCCGTTGTGGATGGCTGCGCTGGGTATTACCTTTGGTGTTGTTATTGGCAAGGAAGTGTTTGGTGGTACCGGCAAGAACTTCCTCAACCCGGCGTTGACCGGTCGAGCATTTCTGTTTTTTGCCTATCCTGCCTTCATGTCCGGCGACTCGGTGTGGGCCACAGGTGCGGCGACGATGGTGGATGGTTTTACCGGTGCCACCGCGCTTTCGGTAGCCTACAGCGAGGGCATGGCGGCCCTGCAAAGCCAGATTACCTGGTGGGATGCCTTTGTTGGCAATGTACAAGGCTCCATTGGTGAAACGTCGGTGATTGCCATTGGTATTGGCGCCCTGATTCTGTTGGCGACAAAAATCGCGTCCTGGCGCATTATGCTGGGCGTTATGCTGGGCATGATTGGTTTGTCCACCCTGTTCAATGTGGTCGGCTCCGATTCCAACCCCATGTTCAATATGCCGTGGTACTGGCATTTGGTTGTGGGTGGTTTTGCTTTTGGTATGGTGTTTATGGCGACAGATCCGGTGTCTGCGTCCATGACCGATACCGGCAAATTGTGGTTTGGTGCCCTTATCGGCGTGATGGTGGTACTGATTCGCGTGGTCAATCCGGCGTTTCCCGAAGGCATGATGCTGGCGATTCTGTTTGCCAATCTGTTCGCGCCTCTTATTGACCACTTTGTGGTGGAAAGCAATATCAAACGGAGACTGGCTCGTGGCTAATGATTCCGTAAAACGCACAGTGCTGGTGGCACTGGTACTTTGTCTGGTGTGTTCGGTGTTTGTTTCGGCGGCGGCGGTGTTGTTGCGTCCGGCGCAACAACGCAATATAGAGCTGGATCGCAAGTCCAATATTCTGGCGGCTGCCGGATTGCTGAAACCCGATGTACCGGTCGCTGAACAGTTTGGCAATGTGTCGACTAAAGTTGTTGACCTTTCCACCGGCAAGTTCACCGATGCGGTCAACCCCGATACCTACGATCAGCGCAAGGCATCGAAAGAACCTGAGTTGTCGGACAAGCTTTCGGAGCAGGCCGATATCGCTAAAATCGGTCGCCGTGCAAAATATGCCACCGTCTATCTGATCGAAGGTGACGGTGGCATTGAAAAAGTCATTTTACCGATCAAGGGATACGGTCTCTGGTCTACCCTGTATGGCTTTGTGGCTCTGGAATCGGATTTTAATACGGTTGCCGGTCTGGGCTTTTATGAACATGGTGAAACGCCGGGCCTGGGTGGTGAAGTAGATAATCCGGCATGGAAAGCTCTGTGGGTGGGCAAAAAGGTTTTCAAGGATGGCGACACGGCTATCAGAGTCGTCAAGAACGCCGCGAAAAGTGGCCCCGCCGCCGAGTATCAGGTAGACGCATTGTCAGGCGCCACTCTCACCAGTCGTGGTGTCAGTAATTTGATAAAGTTCTGGACCGGTAAACAGGGCTTTGCACCCTTTTTGGCAAACCTGAAAGCAGGGGAGGCGTGAGCATGAATACCAAAGAAAGATTATTAAATCCAGTTTTTGACAATAACCCCATTGCGCTGCAAATTCTGGGTATTTGTTCTGCTCTGGCTGTTACGTCGAGCCTGCAAGTTTCACTGGTGATGTGTATCGCGCTGACCCTGGTGACTGCATTTTCCAACTTTTTTGTCTCGCTGGTGCGTCACCAGATACCAGGCAATATTCGCATTATCGTCCAAATGACAATTATTGCGTCTCTGGTAATTGTAGTGGATCAGTTGCTCAAGGCATTTACTTACGAAATCAGTAAAACCCTGTCGGTCTTTGTCGGCTTGATTATTACCAACTGTATTGTGATGGGGCGCGCCGAAGCCTTTGCCATGAAAAACCCGCCGATTCCCAGTTTTCTGGACGGTATTGGCAACGGTCTGGGCTACAGCTTTATTCTGGTCACGCTGGCGGTAATTCGCGAACTGTTTGGTGCAGGCAAACTATTTGGCGTACAAATCATGCCTGATTTTTACGTGCCAAATGGTCTGTTGTTACTGCCACCAAGCGCCTTTTTCCTGATTGGCCTGATTATCTGGGTAATTCGCCAGAAAAAGAAAGATCAGGTCGAAGAGCCAGAATTTAAAATGGCGCCCAATTCATCTGCGGCGGAGGTGGCGTAATGGAACACTATCTGAGCTTGCTGGTGCGCTCTGTCTTTATTGAGAACATGGCCCTCAGTTTTTTTCTGGGTATGTGTACTTTTCTGGCGATATCGAAAAAAATCCAGGCGGCAATTGGTCTGGGTATCGCCGTTATTGTCGTGCAGGCGATTACCGTGCCGGTCAACAACCTGATTTACCATGGCCTGTTGGCCGAGGGTGCCCTTGCCTGGACGGGAATACCCGGTATGGAATCTGTAGATCTGAGCTTTCTGGGTCTGCTGAGTTATATCGGCGTGATTGCGGCCATTGTACAAATTCTGGAGATGTTTCTGGATCGGTATGTGCCAGCCCTGTACAACGCATTGGGTGTTTTCCTGCCACTCATTACCGTGAACTGCGCAATTATGGGTGCGTCCCTGTTTATGGTGGAACGGGATTACAACTTTGGTGAAAGCGTGGTATTCGGTTTCGGTTCCGCTCTGGGTTGGGCCTTTGCCATTGTCGCGCTGGCTGGCATTCGCGAAAAGCTGAAGTACAGTGATGTACCCGAGGGCCTGCAAGGTCTTGGTATTGCCTTTATTACTGTTGGTTTGATGTCGCTGGGCTTTATGTCCTTCGGCGGTATCGATATTTAAGCGCCGGGGACCATAGAAAAGATGGAAAATTTGACAATCGTAATTGGCGTCGCGATGTTCTCTGTGATCGTGCTCGCGCTGGTGGCATTTATCCTCAGTGCCCGCTCTCGCCTGGTGAGCACCGGCGACGTCGCTATCGAGATTAACGGCGAAAAAACCATTCATGTGCCGGCTGGTGACAAGCTCTTGCAGACCCTGGCAAATGCCGGTTTGTTTCTGCCTTCTGCTTGCGGTGGCGGTGGCAGCTGCGCGCAGTGCCGTTGTGTTGTATCCGAAGGTGGTGGTTCTATTTTGCCGACGGAACTATCTGCCTTTACTCGACGTGAAGCGGGTGAAGGTTGGCGCTTGTCCTGCCAGGTTCCGGTAAAACAGGACATGAAAGTGGAGGTTCCGGAAGAGGTCTTTGGTGTCAAGCAGTGGGAATGTGTTGTCGAGTCCAACCCAAATGTCGCCACTTTTATCAAGGAGTTGACGCTCAAGTTGCCGGAAGGTGAAAACGTTGATTTTCGTGCCGGAGGTTATGTGCAACTGGAGTGCCCTCCGCATCATGTGAAATACAGCGACTTTGATATCGAAGAGGAATATCGGGGCGACTGGGAGCACTTCGGCTTTTTTAATCTGGAGTCCAAAGTCGACGAGCCGGTTATTCGCGCCTATTCAATGGCCAACTACCCGGAAGAAAAGGGCATTGTCAAATTCAATATTCGTATCGCCACACCGCCGCCGCGTTCAGAGGGCTTGCCCTGTGGCAAGATGTCGTCTTATGTGTTTAACCTGAAACCGGGTGACAAGATCAAGGTATACGGCCCCTTTGGAGAATTTTTCGCCAAAGACACCGACAATGAAATGGTCTTTATTGGTGGTGGCGCTGGCATGGCTCCGATGCGGTCTCATATTTTTGATCAGCTCAAGCGCCTTGAGTCCAAACGCAAAATCAGCTTCTGGTACGGTGCTCGCAGCCTGCGCGAATGCTTTTACGACGACGAGTACGACAAGCTGGCAGCCGAAAACGACAATTTTGAATGGCATCTGGCCTTGTCTGACCCGCAACCCGAAGATAACTGGGATGGCCTCACCGGGTTTATACACAATGTGTTGTACGAACAATATCTGAAGGACCATGAAGCGCCGGAAGACTGTGAATACTATATGTGCGGACCGCCAATGATGAATGCGGCGGTGATCAAAATGCTGGAGGATCTCGGTGTTGAGCGCGAGAATATCTTTCTGGATGATTTTGGTGGCTAGAAAGGTGTTTGCCAGTAGATTCGGAACGAAGACGGGGCCTTTGGGGGCCCTGTTTTTGTTTGGTGCGTTCGATGTTCGATGTTCGATGTTGGACGAAAACCCCGCTGGATCCACTGTGGCGGTAGACAATAGAGCCGCAGCAAAATGGACTATCCAGCGAAACGATTTTTGCTTTTACGTCGAACATCGAACATCGAACATCGAACGCAAGTTTCCAGCGTGGCAAATTCTGGCTGGCATGCTCCTTGTTCTCACTCTCGCTGGTTGCCAACAACCCCCCGAAACGCTGCGATACAGCGGTGCCACCATGGGCACCAGTTATCACGTGACGGTTGTTCCCCGCGGCGCACCCGTGCCGAGTGATCTTGCCGAACTGATTCAGGCCAGGCTCGATGAAATTGACGGGCTGATGAGTACCTGGAAGCCGGACTCCGAATTGAACCGCCTCAGCGAAGCCGGTCCAGGGGTGACAACCATGGTTTCTCCGCAATTGGCCGAGGTATTGGCCGTCAGTTCTTCTGTATATAAAATAACCAATGGAGCGTTCGATCCCACCGTTGCGCCATTAGTGGAATTGTGGGGGTTTGGCCCGGTTGATACCGGTGACAAGGTGCCGGCGGCTACCGATATTGAGATGGCCAGGCAAAGCACGGGGTTCAACCACCTTGAGCTGGTTGGTGCCCGGGTCACCAAGCGAACCCGGCTAAAACTGGATCTGTCTGCGGTAGCCAAGGGCTATGCGGTGGACCGGTTAAGTCAATTGCTGCGTTCACATGGGCTTGTCAATCACCTGGTCGAAGTTGGTGGCGAGTTGCGCCTGGAGGGCCAGAACGCTGACGGTGAAAATTGGCGAATCGGTATTGAAATGCCGCAGTTGGCGCACAGAGGTGCACAGGCGATGATCCAGCTTACCGATGTGGGAGTGGCTACTTCCGGTGATTATCGCAACTATTTTGAGCGCGATGGTGTACGCTACTCTCACACCATCGATCCACGGACGGGGTGGCCGATTACCCATAAGCTGGCATCGGTTACCGTAATTGCCGGGACTGCAGCCGAAGCGGATGCTCTGGCCACCGGCTTCATGGTGTCAGGTGCCGAACAAACCCTGAAAATTGCTGAGCTGCGGAATATACCGGTGTATCTGCTGGTCAAAGAGGGCGATGGCTTTGTTTCTCGACATAGCCTGGCTTTTGCTCCCTATCTGCCCTGAGGTTTTTAAATGCTTGAATTTATGCTTGCCATTGTTGTTGTAATGCTGTTGATCGCCGGTATGGCAATTGGTGTCATTATGGGCCGCAAGCCCATCTCCGGCTCCTGTGGTGGTGTCGGCGCCGCGCTTGGGCAAAAGGACTATACCTGCGATATTTGCGGAGGTGATCCCAACAAATGCGAAAGTCAGCAAGACCAGGCGGAAAACGGGCCGGATTTGTCCTATGATGCTACGTTGGATGGGGCTCAAAAGGAGTAAACGAGGGGCCTCATCGCCCAAATAAAACCGTTTAGATAGGTGTTGACCTGATGCTTTTGGGGGCTATAATCCGTTCTGAGTGGAATTCGGCTTGCATTTATGTTCATCAAAGAGATGTACCTCCTTTAGATCCTCATAAGCAAAACCTGTATTTCATCGCAAATGGTGCCTAAAGGCATTTGTTTAAACCAACTGTTTGTAACAAACACAGTTAATGCAACACAGTCATACCCGCAGCAAAGCGTATGTAGCTAAAGGAGCTTACAATGTCTCAGACTACCGGAAAAGTTAAGTGGTTTAACGAAACCAAAGGTTTTGGCTTTATTGAACAAGAGTCAGGCCCTGACGTATTCGTTCACTTCAGCGCCATCAGTGGTGACGGCTTTAAAACTCTGGCAGAAGGTCAACAGGTGCAGTTTACAGTTACCCAGGGCCAAAAAGGACCGCAGGCAGAGAACGTTACTGTAATCTGAATTCCGAACGCCGCTATTGCGGTTGCCTGAGGAATAATTGCCAAATACGGGTGTCGGTTTATGCCGATGCCCGTTTTTGTTTGCGATGTGGCACCAAATTTGTGCCCTGAGTAGTGTATTATCCGCGCCTGTAAAATTATTGCATCAGGGTATCCTCGGACATTGTCATTCCCGCGAAGGCGGGAATCCAT
>JBNKFQ010000129.1:0-5825 GCA_050289385.1 Porticoccaceae bacterium
GGAAATATCTGCCAAGGTTATCAAACAACGATGCGGTAAACGCCCCATGGTATGTAGAAGGGTTGCCTGGAGGTACAGTATCGAACACATTTTTGATACTGAAAGTTATATCAACATCTTCTCTCGCAGCGTAATTTACAAATATATCGTGATATGTCCGGGATGAGACATAGTATTCATCATAGTATTCCAGCGGAACTTGCACATCTACTGCCGATCTGTCTATATAGCGTGTTAGCCAGTTAACTCTGAAAGAATCTTGTGTATAACCCAGCTCTATGTTTACACGCCAATCTGGATTGCCGAATTCACCATCGTTGATCAGCAGAGTTGAAGAATCCTGAGCATCCACCAGCTCTTCAAGCTCCATCAAGTAAGTACCATTAACCCTTACATCGAACTCGCCAGGCAGGCTGCCGATTAGACTACCAAAATTGTATGCAAGTTGAAAATCAATCCCCTTGGCTGACAGTTCACCAATATTTATTTCACTGAGATCAAGCTCTTCAATTGCAAAATCACTGCCGCGAGTAATCAAAGGACAAAATGGGTTGTTTATCGTTGCGGAATCAACACACTTGTCAACAATCTGCTGTGCTTGCAATGAATTAATGGCATTTTCAATGGTTATTTGCCAGTAATCGACTGAAACACTTAAACCATCAGCGAACCCGGGAGTGTATACCATGCCCACAGTTATTGAATCAGAAGTTTCCTCCTGAAGATCAGGATTACCCCCAACAAAGTTATTGTGGCCAAACAATTTACTTGGATCTTCCCACCCAACCGGAATACCCAGTGCGGCACAGTTGGCTGCCCTGGTCGGATTACCTCCGATCGAATCAATATCACATGGGTCGATTTCTCCACCACCAATGTAAGTACCCGGATTAAACAATTCGTTCAGGTTCGGGGCGCGAACACTGCGAGATCGAGTAGTTCGAAAACGAAGATCTTCGAACGGCATCCAGTCACCACCGATTTTCCAGGCAGTCGTATTGCCAATGGTGCTGTAATCTGAAAAACGTACTGCTGCTTCAAGGTTGAGTGTTTTGGCAAAAGTTTTATCCGCCAATATAGGAGCCAGCATTTCCGCATAGGCCTCTGAAACATCGTATGAGGCACTGGCTGGCTGAAATCCTTTGCGGCCCCAAAAAAGCAGATTCTGAGCTGACAAACCATCATCCCGCGCTGACATTGTCTCTTTTCGGTATTCACCACCAATTGCAAAGGAAAGCGGACCCGCCGGTAAATCAAACGCATCTCCAGTCAGGTTGGCACCAAATACTTGTTGGGTATTGGTTATAGTCGATAACCGCTCATACTGAACGTAAGCCAACGCCTCTTCGGTAGCAGCATTTTGACCAAAAATATTTAGCGGTACACAACCGGCTGCCCGCGCTTCGGCGCTTCGACAAATTGGGTCACCGGTCACCGGATCGGTAATCGCGTCAAGAGCTTCATAGAATCGGCTTTCTATCCGTGTGTTGCTTTGCAAACGATCAGAACGGTATTCACCGTACTGGTAGAACGCTTCCCAACGCATCCCGTTATCAAATTCTCCATCCAGGCCGGTTACAACCGTATAGGTATCGCGATTGATATCGTATTGAAGCGGCCCATGGTCATAATGGGTGCGATCAACCGTCAAGCTGGTCAGGCTATTGGCATCCATCAATGCAGCCAGATCTGCGGGTATAAACGGATTGTCTCGTGACAGAGACAATCCGTAATCATAGGTCGGTTGTGCAGGGCTCTCGGTATCGGTATGGGCAAAATTGAAATCGGCGAACACGCTAACACCGTCCGTCAATTCATAATTCATTGTAACCATACCGGAAAGCGTTTCGACTCCAACCCTTAGCAGGTTCCACTGACCACCATCAAAGCCATCACCACCTTGCCCCAAAAAGCCGTAGAGCACATCATTTTGTGTTGGACGCAAGTTCGGATCTACCGTGTAACGGGTACCATCAATAATAAATGTACCTGCCGGGTGAGTTGCAGGTATGCGCCAATCGGCTAATGTAAACCGGTCAGGAATACCGTCATTTGGCCCTGTATTGTCGGGATTTGCCCAATGTACCTTGTTAGTGCGTGAAAAGTCCCGAGCACTGTACAATGTCTCTTCATCTTTGGTATAGGTAACACCCATACTGATCGAACCGCGATCCTCAGAAAATTTTGTACCGCCAGTCAGGTTCATAGTGTAGGTTTCTGCATCCCCCTGCGATGAAATCCCTGTACGGGTATTCAGTTCCAGTCCCTCAAAGTCTCTTTTAAGTTGGACGTTGACTACACCGGTAACTGCGTCTGCACCGTAAACCGCCGAAGCTCCGCCCGTAATGATATCCACCTTCTCGATCATTGCAGCTGGAATTATCGACAGGTCTACCGCCGAAGACAGATTCGAGCCGGAAACCCGTCGCCGCCCGTTAATCAGCGTCAAGGTGCGATCATATCCCAGCCCCCGCAAATTAATAAATTGTGCACCTGCATCCGGGGTACCATACGCATTTGTAGTACCAAGGCCTACTGCTACTGCTGGACTTCGCATTAAGATATCGCCAATATTATTTAGCCCTGATTGTTCAATACCGTCTTGGCCGATTGACTGAACGGGTGTAGGCGTATCAAAATTAGTACGACTTATCCTGGAACCTGTTACAGTGACTTCTTCTATTTGTTGATCTCTTGATTTATCTTCCAAACGACGGGCTTCATCTGAGCCCTCTTTTACCAAAACAACATTCTCAGCTGTCATTTCGTAAACCAGACCCGTATTTTTTAACATCGTGTCCAGCGCACTGGTTATTGTGTATTCCCCCTGAAGGGCGTGAACCAGAATATTTTCTCCTACTTCTCGGGGCAATATAATTTGCGTACCCGATTCACGAGACAGTTTAACCAGGGCAGAACCAACGTCCTGACCCTCAATGTTGGCAATAAATTTGGGTGACTCTGCATATGAGTTTATTGCACAAAACCCAATCATAGCTGGCAAAATACCGTTGATTAATCGGTTTTTTCGAAACCGCTTTTTCTCTGTATTCATCATATCCCTCGTCCATCAGATTAGAATAGTATTTTTGAAACAGCGGATTTGCGTTTCGACTACTTAACGTTTTAGGTTGAGCATTTCACCGGATTTTTTTAAACCTGAAATATAAAACCTGAAAAAAACTGATCCTGATTCAAACCAAAGCAGCTTGATTTGAAATTGCAATATTGTCTTCATATGTTTTCAGCACAACTAATCTTCAACTAACCTATCGGACCAAGCCTGTATGTCAGCCATTGCTGCCTGACGCCACAATCACTATGCGGTCAAAATACGTGTTAACTTTAATGGGCAATAGCTGTTCCAGACCAATGAGGGTGGCATCAATTTTTTTGATGTCCACCCCCGCATAAACACTCAAGTCCATAATAGTACTGTCTTCTATCAATATTTTCTTTTTAGTATAGCGATTCAGTTCTCGCACCACCTTGTATAGAGGTTCTTTGTAAAACTCGATCAATCCGGTGCGCCAGGCATGCAAACCGTCAATGTTGGTCGGCGCATAGCCAGACATCGTGTTATGGACAACATCGAATTCCGCGACCCAACCCGCTTGTACACGACGCTGGCTTGGCGATGCTATCTCTACCTCTTCTCCATCCGGTGAGGTCAATATGGGTGCACCAGGAGAGGCTATCTCCTGAATTTTGTGAAAAGCGACAACACCCTCTGTTACAGCAATTCGGTATTTTTCTGGCAGCTTAAATACACTGAATTTTGTACCCAATACCGTAACCGAACGCTCTCCAACGTCCACAATAAACGGGCGTTCTGGATCGGATTTAACATCAAAGAACGCCTCGCCGCGCTCCAGAGTAAGGCGCCGGGCATTATTGGCCAAATCCACCAGTAACTGGCTTGCGGTATTCAGGGTAATAGTGCTGCCATCAGGCAGGTTGATAGTTCTCTGCTCACCGACGTAGGTTGCGTATCGCTGCACGTACTGACTGCCCACACCATGGTCCTCGGCGCCTTTCGGTAGAAATGCCGTAAAACCAACTGCAATTGCCAATATCAAACCTGCCGCTACAGACAATGGCCGCCAATAGTTGCGAATGTTTTCTGTCAGGCGATATCTGGGCTCGTTGGCTATAGCCAGTATCTGCTCATCGGTTGCCAGATCGGCCATGTCGGCCAATACACTTGTCGTTGCGCTGAAGTCCTCACGAAATGTCGGGTCCTGATCCAAGTTACTATGGATGGCAATTGCTTCCTGCTCGCTGATTTCACCAGAAAAGAGCTTCACCAGACTTTTGCCGACATTAGCTTTGACGATTGCAGGTTCGCTCCTGTTCACAATCCCTCTCCCTGCCTTTTTATAAGGCGTTCAGCTTGACGGATTCTGCCCATGGCATTTGCAAGATAGTGCTCTACCTGTTTTTGGCTCACGCCCATCGCATCGGCCACCTGACGATAGCTCATGTGTTTGAAACGATTCAAAATAAACGCTTTGCGCCACCTGGGCCGCATTTCCAGAATAACGCTCTTGATAATTTCCAGATCTCTGCTGGCTACTGCGCTGTGTTCGGGACTGATTTCATAAACCCGGTCAGCTTCACTTAACTTTTGATTTGCGTTGTAGTTGCGACATACCCTTTTGTGGCGCTCCTGGTCCACAATAATGCTGTTGGCCATGGAAAGAATAAAAGCGCGATTGCTGCCGGACCGGACCGACATTTTTGCTTCGAGGTCATCAAGACTCATAAGCCGCGCAAACACTTCCTGAACAATGTCTTCCCGATCTGCCTCTGAGGCCATGTGCCCTCTGATAAAGTGGCGCAGGGCTACGACGTGCTCCTCGAACAGTTCTTGCAGAAACTCTGCTCGTGTCTGGCGCTGACGCTTCATCAGGTCAACGATGTTGTCCTTTGGGCTAGTCATCAACAGAGTATATGTCTCTTTCGGCCCTCCTGTATGACATTAACGTCTCAGCCATGGCAAAACCCCCGGTTGCCACCGGAAAGGCCGACGAGCATTTATTCAGGGAAGAAAAGGCGGCAAACCCGCGTTCCCGGGCGCCAGTGAAGGTTGGCGATACAGTTATATTGTAGACGTTCCATATAAACAAAAGGCAGGCATACCCTGCCTTTTGTTTTTGTCTTTATTTGCCAGGCATTTAGTAATCCAGCTCAAAATCTTCGGGAGGTTCTACCCCTCTCAAATGCTTGACCAGGTAGTCCCAGGAACGCCGCTTGGAATATCTGGAGCCGCCATGTCCGTCGTTGGGCAAAAACAACATATCAAAATTCTTGTTGGCCTTTTGCAGGGCATCAATCAAGCCAAAAGTCATGGCAACCGGCAGCACGTTGTCCATCATACCGTGCACCAGCAACAGTTTGCCGCGCAGATTACCTGCGTAGTCAAGCAAATTACCAACTCTCTTGTCATCCTCCAGCTTTGGCCCTTTGTAAAGCCGGTCGTGGAAGAACGATGCCTGCAGACGAGATTCAACAGCAGGGTTGGCAGATACACCTACCTTATAAAAATCCGGGTAACGCAACATGCCGCTTACCGATGCTGCGGAGCTCCCCAAGGGCGCCAGACCGACTCTGTCCAAATCCATATAAGGATAACGTTCGGCCAATTGTTTTATGCCAGCGATGCTGTCTTCCTGGCGGGGCACTGAGGTTAAGGCGGCATCATTATCTGCCCAGAACTTCCTGTCGCGCATACCATTGCCACGGGTCATAATCATCACCACCACAAAACCCAACTCGGCGAATGCCATTGGAGTCAAGTACATCCAACTGGACGATTTATTGTT
>JBNKFQ010000130.1:0-6822 GCA_050289385.1 Porticoccaceae bacterium
TAGTGTGGGGTATTCCGGGTGGTCGAATTCTGTATGCTGAATCAGGGCAAATTACCATGAACAATACTGAACAACCGGTTTCTTCCCCGTGCATTTCTATTTGTGCGCTTAACGAAGAAGATGTTTGTATTGGCTGTTACCGCAGCGCGGGAGAGATTCGAGAGTGGGTTGCCATGGACAACAGTGAGCGCAAGATTGTATTGCAAAGAAGTGCGCTCAGAGCGAGGCAGGTTAATCCTTTTGCGCAGGGCTAGTACGCTATCAAAAAGCCCGGCTTACGCCGGGCTTTTTATAATCAGACTTCCCGGGTCAGGCTTCAAAGGTTACCTGCCCGATGTCTGTCTGAATATCAGGCATTTGCCATATCTTTCAGCTTTTTCAGCGCCAGTACTTTTACTGCAGTGCTGGCCGGACGAGCTTTAAATACGGTTGCTTCGCCAGTAAAGGGATTAACGCCCTTGCGTGCCTTGCGAGCAGGTTTTTTGACGGTTTTAACTTTCAACAGACCCGGCAAAGTGAATTCACCCACAGCACGCTTCTTGATGTGACGTTCAATAACCACACCCAGCTCGTCCAGAACCGCTGTAACCTCTTTGCGAGACAAATTTGTATTAGCGGCAATTTCGTTAAGGATCTGGGTTTTGGTGAACTTCTCTTTAACGGCAACGACTTTGCGAGCTGGTGCTGCAGCTTTGGCTGGTGCTTTTCTGGCAGGTGCTTTTTTAGCCGGTGCTTTTTTGGCAACAGCCTTTTTGGCAGGGGCCTTCTTTGCTGGAGCTTTTTTCTTCGCAGGTGCTTTTTTAGCGGCCATATCGGGTTCCTTTATCTCATTAGCTGGATCATTTATTAGTATGGCTGTATCAGGTGCTGCATACAGCCGACGCTATATATATAGCATCTACACCATACAGGCAACAGTAAATATGCTAAAAAACAGAGTTTTTGGCTACTTTACGCAAATTATTCGATACCAATAATTGTCAGGTGAGTCATTGTCGAGTTTCGGAGTCGATTTCAGTTCCGGTTTTGACGATTGATAACGGGGGTCGCCAGCCGCTGACTTATTCCAGCCAGGTGCTGGCACTGCTATCTGAAATCGATAATGAAACCTGTTTTCGTTCCGGCGTTTGAAGTGGAAACCTGGCCCGTGCACAGGCTTCCACACTAGCGGTGCCCGGATCACGTGAATGTCGCTAAACCCTGGGGTATAATGCGCCGCTTTTGCAGACCGCCCGATCAGGGCGTATCTACTGGTTGATGCTTACTAACAGGAATTTGTCTATGCGCACTGGCTATTGTGGCGCTTTGAATCAGTCCAATATTGGACAGACAGTCACCTTGTGTGGCTGGGTGGATCGTCGTCGTGATCATGGTGGCGTGATTTTTATTGATCTGCGAGACCGGGAAGGCATCGCACAAATTGTGTTTGATCCGGATTGCGGTGACGATTTCAGTACGGCTGAGCGTCTGCGCAGCGAGTACGTTATTCAGGTCACGGGCAAGGTTAGAGCACGTGACCTGGCCGCCGTTAACCCGGCAATGAAAACCGGTGAAATAGAGGTCTATGCCACCGCTCTGACCATTCTCAACGCTTCCGAAACTCCGCCATTTCCGCTTGATGAACACAACAAGGTTGGCGAGGACGTTCGTCTCAAATACCGCTATATGGATCTGCGTCGGCCGGAAATGCTCGGCAATCTGCGTTTTCGCTCAGCGGTAAGCACGGCTATTCGCAATTTTCTGGCAGAGCGGGAATTCCTCGATGTCGAGACACCGATGTTAACCCGTGCAACACCGGAAGGCGCTCGTGACTACCTTGTGCCAAGCCGCACTCACGAGCACAAGTTTTTTGCGTTGCCACAGTCGCCACAGCTTTTTAAACAGCTGTTGATGATGTCGGGTGTGGACCGTTACTACCAGATCGTCAAATGTTTTCGCGACGAAGATCTGCGTGCTGATCGTCAGCCCGAGTTTACCCAGGTGGATATTGAGTTGGCATTTGCCGACGAAGAAGAGGTTATGAGCCTCAGCGAAAACTTGATTCGCGAGGTATTTAGTCGTGTGATGAACGTGGAACTGGGCGAGTTTCCACGCATGACTTATGCAGAAGCTATGGAAAAGTATGGCAGTGACAAGCCCGACTTGCGTATTCCTCTGGAACTGGTCGAATTGAAAGACTTGATGAAGGACGTTGACTTCAAGGTTTTTTCCGGCCCAGCTTCCGATCCCAAAGGGCGCGTTGCGGCGCTGAAGGTCCCTGGCGGTAACGACAAGGTCAGTCGCAAAAAGATTGATGCCTACACCAAATATGTCAGCACTTATGGCGCCAGGGGTCTAGCCTATATCAAGGTAAATAACAGGGACGATCTGGAAGAGGGTTTGCAGTCGCCAATTATCAAGTTTTTGCCAACAGAGGTTCGAGCGCAAATCCTTGACCGACTGAATGCGGAGACTGGCGATTTGATCTTTTTTGGCGCCGACAAGGCCAGTGTTGTTTCTGACGCGCTGGGTGCGCTGCGCTGCCAGTTAGGCGAAGATCTCGATCTGTATACCAGTGACTGGGCGCCAATGTGGGTAGTGGATTTCCCCATGTTTGAGGAAACCGACAACGGTGGTCTGACACCCTTGCATCATCCGTTTACGCAAGCATCGTGTTCTGTCGAAGAGTTACAGGCCAACCCCGAAACCGCGCTTTCTCGCGCTTATGACATGGTATTGAATGGCACCGAGCTGGGCGGCGGTTCTATTCGTATTGATGATCCGCAAATGCAGCAATCGGTGCTGGAAATTCTGGGTATTGATGCGCAACAGGCAGAGGAAAAATTCGGTTTTCTGTTAACGGCATTGAAGTACGGGTGCCCACCTCACGGTGGTATTGCCTTTGGGCTTGATCGCCTGGTGATGTTGATGGTGGGGGCGTCCTCGATTCGCGACGTGATTGCGTTCCCCAAAACCCAGACTGCTCACTGTGTGTTGACGGATGCGCCTGGCCCGGTCAGCAATGCACAATTGCGTGAGTTGAATATTCAGTTGCGGAAGGGAGAAGGTCGGACGTCTGACGTCTGACGCCAGGGATTGGGATCATCGCTGTGCCCGGTCCGGTTGCGCCAGATATTTCCTGGCCGGGTTGTAACAGAAAAATGTTTATTGTTTTCGCGTCTGACGTCCGACGTCCGACCACAAAACTGGAGGTTTTGAAACATGGCAGGTCATAGCAAGTGGGCGAATATCAAGCACCGTAAAGCAGCTCAGGATGCAAAGCGCGGCAAGATTTTCACCAAATTGATTCGAGAGCTGGTGGTGGCGGCTAAATCCGGAGGTCCCAGCCCTGAAGACAATCCCCGCTTGCGTACCGCAGTAGACAAGGCGCTTGGCGCCAATATGAAAAAGGATACTATTGACAAGGCCATTGCCCGCGGCGCCGGTGCAGGTGAGGGCGACAATTATGAAGAACTGACCTATGAAGGTTACGGTGCCGGTGGTGTTGCAGTTTTGGTCGAGTGCATGACCGACAATCGCAATCGAACTGTTGGTGAAGTGCGTCATGCCTTTACCAAGCGTGGCGGCAATCTGGGTACAGACGGTTCCGTGGCGTATTTGTTCAATCGCGTTGGTCAGATCAGTTTTGCGCCCGGTGCAAGCGAAGACGCAATTATGGAAGCGGCTCTGGAAGCCGGTGCCGAAGACGTGGTTAACAATGACGATGGCTCAATTGACGTAATGGCGAACTGGGAAGATTATCTCTCGGTTAAAGATGCTCTTGTTGCTGCTGGATTAAAACCGGAAAATGCAGAGATAACCATGGTAGCGTCTACAACGGTGGAACTGGACAAGTCCGGGGCTGAAAAAGTAATGGGTCTGGTGGATATGCTCGAAGACCTGGACGACGTGCAGAATGTTTATACTAACGCTGATATTCCCGAAGAGATTTTGGCTCAACTGTAAATTCACTCACAAAGCAATAGAGAAACAGAGATATGAAAACGGTAACAAAAACTGCTGATTACACGATTTTTCAAAAAAAGTCCGGCCGTTATGCGGTGCTCGGTTCAGATAAAAAGTATATTAATGGTGATGACAAGGCGCGTATTCTGGTCGAAGCCGGGCTGGTCAAGGTGGCTGTGCCTGCGAAGGAAGAGCCGGTTGAAGAGGTAGCAGAAGCACCTGCAGAAGAAGCCGCATCGGAAGAGGCAGTAGAAGAGGGTACAGATGCTGACGAAGCAGCAGCAGAAAAACCTGCGGCAGAATCCGCTGAAGACAAGGCAGAACCCGCTGAAGAAGCATCAGAAGAGAGTCCGAAAGAAGACAAGTAACAAGCTCCGGATCAGTTGCCCCGGTGGACTGTGCGCCACCCGGTGCAACTGAAAATGCTGCCCTGCGATTGACTCCTTTCGCCATCATTGCAACACTGTCTGCTCAAACAACCTGAAGCCATACGCCATATGCCTCGTATTCTTGGTATAGACCCCGGTTCACGTCGCACTGGTTTTGGTGTCATTGACGTTGCTGGAGCTAAGGAACAATATGTCACCAGCGGCATTATTCGTTTACCGGACAAGGCATCGTTGCCAGAACGTCTGAAAATTATCTATGCCGGAGTTAGTGAGATTATCGCTGAGACGGCTCCCGATATGATGGCTGTTGAAGAAGTGTTCTTTGCTCGTGATCCTCGTGCTGCTTTGAAACTGGGGCAGGCACGGGGAGCGGCTATTGTTGCCGGTGTCAATGCGAATCTGCCTGTGGGGGAATATTCCGCTCGCACGGTAAAGCAATCGGTCGTTGGTACCGGCGCCGCGACCAAGGAGCAAGTACAGCAAATGGTGATTTACTTGCTAAAGCTGGACATTGTCCCCAGGGAAGATGCTGCTGATGCGCTGGCAGTGGCACTTTGTCACGCTCAGACAGCGCGTACTCACACAAACTTGTCTGGTGTAAGCCGATATGCGCGGGGACGGATGAAATAAGTTCGGAAGGCGGGTTAATTAGCTGAACAGGTCTCTGAAAGCCGGAATTGGCTCATCTCCATCAGATTTCCATTTTCTTTCCTTTCTGAATCCCGCAAACTAACGCCCAATTTGAAAATCGATAAAAAAACGGGGAATTTGGGGTTGATTGGACGCGTTGAGGGGATTCTTCTTGAAAAACAGGCACCGGATTTGCTGCTCGATGTTCAGGGAGTCGGTTATGAAGTGCAGGCATCACTGACAACATTCTTTGCCTTGCCGGCCGTTGGTGAAAAAGTCACCCTTCATACTCACTTTGTGGTGCGCGAGGATGCCCAGTTGCTGTACGGTTTTGCCGATATAACTGAGCGTCAACTGTTTCGCACATTGATCAAGGTAAATGGCGTGGGCCCCAAAATGGCATTGGCCATATTGTCGGGGATGACGCCGGATCAATTTGTGCACTGTGTAAAGGGAGATGACGTCAGGGCATTGGTAAAATTGCCGGGAGTTGGTAAAAAGACCGCCGAGCGCCTGATTATTGAAATGCGCGACCGTATACAGGGGTGGGATGCTGAGTCTGTGGAGGGCGTGCCGGCAATGCCCTCTGGCCCATCGGTCACTCGGGAAGCAGAAAGCGCACTGGTTGCTCTGGGTTACAAACCACAGGAAGCTGCCAGAATGGTTGGCGCAGCCTATGTGCCGGAGGAAAACCAGGGTTGCGAGACCCTTATCCGTCTTGCCCTGCAAAGTCTGGTAAAGTGATGAGTTGGCTGTTTCTGATATATAAGGGGTGTGGCAAAATGTTCGACGCTGGATGTTGGACGGTTGATGCAAAACCATATTATCCAGCACAGGGGCATTGTTGGCAGCTGAACTTTCCAGTAATCGATACTCCGAAGTTTTCTATCGCAGCGGCCTTTGCCGGGACCGCTCATCGAACGTCGAACGTCGAACGTCGAACGGAAAACACCAAATGATCGAGAAAGATCAATTGATAGCGGGAGATCGTCTGGTCTCCCCCCAGCTCAGCCCCAGCGAGGCTCGCATTGACCGCGCCATTCGCCCTCTTGCGCTCAGTGAGTATGTCGGTCAGGCTGCAGTGCGAGAACAAATGGATATCTTTATCAGCGCCGCTCGCCAGCGCCAGGAACCCCTGGATCACACCCTGGTATTTGGCCCGCCGGGCCTGGGCAAAACCACGCTCGCCAATATTATTGCCAACGAAATGCAAGTCGACTTGAAAACCACATCCGGCCCGGTGTTGGAAAAAGCCGGCGATCTGGCGGCATTAATGACCAACCTCGAATCCGGTGATGTGCTTTTTATCGATGAAATCCATCGCTTGAGCCCGGTGATCGAAGAGATTCTCTATCCGGCGATGGAAGATTATCAGCTCGATATTATTATTGGCGAAGGGCCGGCTGCGCGCTCGATCAAGCTCGATTTGCCTCCGTTTACCCTGGTGGGTGCCACAACCCGCGCCGGGCTGCTCACATCGCCGTTGCGTGATCGATTTGGCATTGTGCAGCGCCTGGAGTTTTATTCGGTGGAGGATCTTGCCTCAATCGTATCGCGCTCAGCCGGAATTCTGGAGGTTGCAATAGAGCCAAAAGGCGCAGGTGAAATTGCGCGTCGGGCACGGGGCACCCCTCGCATTGCCAACCGTCTGCTGCGCAGGGTGAGAGATTTCGCCGAAGTCAAGGCAAATGGCACTATAACCGCCAGCCTCGCAGATCAGGCACTGAACATGCTCAATGTGGACCAGTCCGGCTTTGACCATATGGATCGCCGCCTGTTGCTCACCATGATTGAAAAATTTGACGGTGGTCCGGTTGGCGTAGACAGCCTTGCCGCCGCCATTAGCGAAGAACGCGAC
>JBNKFQ010000131.1:0-9058 GCA_050289385.1 Porticoccaceae bacterium
CTACCGGCCCAGTCCAGTACTGTATCCACCCTACGTCGGCTATTTTTCCGGAAATCGCGGTTGGTGGGGCAGCGACAGCCGGTTGGCCTACTACATTGATCTCGAACGCGGCGGCGCGGTAGGCGGGTTGATGGAATTTGACACCCATACTGGCGTCACCCGCCGACTGATCACCGAGCATCCAGAGACTGCTCTCGCCTTTATTCCACTCACTCATTTGGCTGCTGTACAAATACCCTTGCCAGACAGTGATGAACTGATATGGCTATCGGAACGTAGCGGCTGGTGTCATCTGTATCTGCACGATTTGAAAACTGGCCAACTCAAAAATGCCATCACCACCGGCGACTGGCTGGTGCGCAATGTACTGCACTTCGACTCCGGGCGCCGTGAATTGTTTATTCAAACCGCCGGTCGCACTCCCGGACGCAACCCTTACTACTGCGACATCTGCCGGGTGAACGTCGACAGCGGCAAATTGACCCCGCTGCTGTCCAGCGATCATGAATATATTGTCTGCGATCAGCGCAGCAGATTTTCTTATGTGGATATCAATGCAAAGGGTGTTTCCCCCGAAGGCGATTATGTCGTTACTACCCGCTCGCGGGCCGATCAGGTGCCGGTGAGCTTACTGCTGGACCGAAACGGCAACACGGTGATGGAGTTGGAAACTGCCGATGTCTCGGGCCTGCCTACTGACTGGCGGTGGCCTGAACCGGTGCAACTCAAGGCGGCGGATGGCAAAACCGATATTTCCGCGGTGGTGTTTCGCCCCTCCGATTTCGATCCCGACGAATCCTATCCAGTAATCGACAGTTCCATTTTCTTTTCCATGCCGGTAGGTTCTTTTAGCAACAACCTGGCTGGTTCGAGTCGTTATCTGTCGGCAGCGGCACTTGCAGAGCTCGGTTTTATTGTGGTGATGATTGCCAGCCGTGGCACCGGGCTAAGAGACAAGAAATTTAACGCCAGCGACCGCGAATTCAACGCCATGTTCAATCAGGCTGACTGCATCGTAGCGATAAAACAGTTAGCTGAACTCTACCCATATATGGACACGAAACGCGTCGGGCTGTCGTCCTTCGGCAGCACTGGTGCTCCGGTCATCGGCATGCTGGAACACCCTGATTTTTACCGCGTTGGTGTCGGCCTCTTCTCGGGTATTTACGGCCGCCTGATGGGGGCAAAGGGATCGCTCGAAAGTAAAGGGCCGACAGTAGAGGATGTGGCTGGCAATCTTCGGGGCAAGTTATTGCTGATTCATGGCATGATGGACAATGTTATACCGGTGGCCACCACTTTTCGACTAGTGGAGGCTCTGCAAAAAGCCAATAAGAGTTTTGATATGCTGCTCTTGCCAAATTTGGGCCACGGCCAATCCAGTTATGCCACACGTCGTACCTGGGATTATCTGGTAAAACATTTACTGGGCATGGATCCTCCCAAAGATTTTAAACTTACTACCGGTTACGATATGTTAAAGGCGGAAAGAGCTAAAAATCGGGAAAACGAAAATCAGTCATAGTTGCGCTGGAGGCAGAGGGGGCGGCTGAGGGGTCAGGCTGAGGGGTCAGGAAAGTTGTATAATAATCAAAAAATCATATAGCCAATGATCAATGGCCCATGATTAATTAAAAGTCTCACAATCTGGATTCCGCCCGTTTTCTGCACGCCCCAACTGCCCAACATCCATTGTTCCGGGGGGCAGAATTCCGCGGGACAGACGCCGTCAGCTGTCTGATGCCACAACGGGAACCAATGAACCTGTCTCTGACCATCAGGCTATGGCTGTTGCCTGTGCCTTGTACTTTTCGAGTTGCTGGCGTGCTCTATCTGACTTCCAACCTCCAACGTCTGCACAGATTGGTGACATTACCCACACAGGGTGAATTCCACCGCAAAACGTTAATCCTGTATGAGACGCAAAGCGGGTTTATACTGAATTGGTCACAGGTAACAAGGACAATGTCGTCAATTTGCAAGAGCGACAGCAAAACAGGCGAAAACAGCTTCTGGAGCAGGCGTTTCAGGAGCACGCTGTTGCTGTGCGAAATTTCATTCGTGGCCATATGGTCGCCAGTGAAGATATTGAGGATGTGGTTCAGGATGTCTTTGCTCGCCTGATGGATGTGGACAATCTGGAAGCCAGGCTGGCGAGCAGCACGGGCAGCAATCGCTCCTTTATCTTTTCGATAGCCAACAGCCTTGTTATTGACCAGGCGCGCCATAAAAAGGTGCGTCGGAATTACCGCGAGCAACACCTGTACAGTGATGCCGAATCGCATTCCCAGCCGTCCCCTGAGTCCCATGTGGCAGCCAGTCGCGAACTGGCTGTTATGAAAAGGGTGCTGATGGAAATGCGTCCTACCTGGCGGAACGCCTTTATTCTCAACCGTTTCAAGCATTTAAGTTACCGCGAGGTGGCCAAGAGTATGGGTGTCAGTCTCAAACAGGTAGAGCACTTTATGGCAAAAGCCATAGACCGGATTCAAAAGGCCGAACAACGCCTGCTCGACAGGCATGGAGATCAATCGTGAACAGTTATGGCCGAACATTGACCAAATGCAGTGCTGCCAAGAGTGTCGCAAGGCTCTTCTCGGGTAATGTAACGGAAGCCGAAGCGCGCGAAATACATCAACGCATGGACAGGGATGCCAGCTTTTGTGATGAATTTGAGGCAGCTACAGCGGGTATCGCTCGGTTGGATGCCCTTGCAGACGATGCAGACGTTCTGGCGCTCACTGATAATCCACGTTTGAGCCTGATCGAGCGGGCACAGAGCAACTGGCCTGCCGTGTCAATGGCCGCTGCCCTGTTGATAGCCATTACGGCCGGGCTTGCTACCTTCTCGCATCTTTACCGACAGAACGCCAACGATGGCAACGTACAGCGTTATGTGACTCGTGTCAGTGAGCAAAAAACCGTAGAACTTGCCGATGGCAGCCGCGTTACTCTTAACACAGGTAGCCAGATCCTGGCTGATATCTCACAGAGTGAACGGCGTGTCACACTGGTGCGAGGCGAGGTATTCTTTGCGGTGCAGCCGGATGTAGAACGTCCGTTCATTGTTGATATAGGCGCACGCTCTATTACGGTACTGGGTACCGAATTCAATGTGTTGAAACTGCCTGAAACGTACCGCATTGCTGTGGTGGAGGGCGAAATCGCTATCCACAATGCCGAGGAAATAGCCTCGCAGACTGCGCCATTGCTGAGCGCCCCTCAGGGTGAGCGCGTCAAACTGGACTCGCCTCGCCAGCACCGTGTTAAAGCGGGTTGGGTAGCTGAGTACAATGTGGCGTCTGCCAGCATGTCGGGATATCAGCCGGAAAATATGGAACGGTTGGTAAGTTGGCGTTCGGGCCTGATTGAATTTTACAGTCAACCGTTGTACCAGGTAGTAAAAGAGCTTAACCGCTATTCGGCAAGGAAAATACTGATTGAAGACGCCTCAATTATGAACCTGAAGGTCTATGCCGGTGTCGATATCAAGGAAATGAACACCGCTTTGGCGGCACTTGAGGCTATCTTGCCAATCAAAGTAACCACTTATTTCGATCGAATTGTGATTGTGGGTGCCAATCACAAAGAACCGTAACAGGCCCTACTGACATTTTTTTACAAGCAGACACAGTGCAAATCAACAGTTGAAACGTTTCTTGATCAAGAGGCTTCCTTGCAGGAGCTGTCGTCTTCCCCGGTGCAGGGGCGGGCGCCGTTGTGCCCGGGGGAGGGAGCCATTGTTGTGAAGCGTTTTGGTGTTCGGGGGGATAAACCCGCCTGTCGCATGCGCGAATTTGCGTGCCAGTCGGTGTTGGGGGCGGTGCTGGTTACGGCGCTGTTGCACGGTGATATTTCACATGCCGAAACGCCCGTTTATGTGCTTGATATAAGTAGCCAGGACGTTGGCGCTGCGTTAGTGAAATTGTCGAGAGAGTCGGGTGTACAAATTTTAATGTCGAAGGAGGCCGGAAAAAACATCAAAGTTCTCCCCTTGCAAGGAGAATACACCCTGCGACAGGCACTGACAAAAATGCTTGCGGGTACTGGTCTGACCTATCAGTTTTTTGGCGAAAAGACGGTGGTAATCAAACCGAAAGTCGTATCTGTAGCCAGTAAGCCGTCAAATGCCAAAGCGCCGAAGCAGCAGACAAAAATTGATGAAACGATAGTGACAGCGTCCAAAAGTGCAAATACGGTTGAGGGTGCTTCCTGGGACAATACTCAGGGCACTTCGTCCAGTATTATTGCTATGAATGAAGAACAGATGGAAAAAAGCGGTGTCACCGATTTTGTGGCGTTGGGCCTGGCAGTGCCGGGGTTATCTGTTTCGGATGCAGGCAATGGCAATGGCCGCCGGATATTTATTCGCGGTGTCGGTAATTATGTCGGTAACTCTTCCCTGATCGGTATCTATCTCGATGATTTGCCTCTCACGACCAACCCGCTGTGGCAATTTGATATGCGGCCCTACGATTTGGAACGCATTGAAGTATTGCGTGGACCACAGGGCACCCGATTTGGGCAGGGTGCAGCCGGAGGCACAATCCGTTTCATCACCAAACAACCGGATTTGAGGGAATTTTCCGGCCGCGCCGATATGTCGTTGTCGTACACCCGTGATGGTAGTAACAGTCAGAATGTGAAAGCGATGGTTAATTTGCCATTGATGGACGGCGAACTGGCAACCCGGGTGGTAGCTATGTTTAGCGATGCCAGTGGCTGGATTGACCAACCTGCAGTGCACAAAAGCGATATAAATGACGAAGCAATGGGTGATATCCGTATTAAAACGCTTTGGCATCCTTCCACTGACTTGCAGGTCAGTACTTTGGTTGATGTGCGTCGCAATAACCTGGGTGCGTCCTCTGTTGGTGAAGACGAAGATGGTAACTTCAGACAGGCTTTGGGAGAGTTATCTACTCCGTGGTCGAAAGATGATTACGAAGTGTATAACCTGTCTGTTAATTACGAGTTTGACGAGCTGAATTTGCTCGCCGCCACCGGTTATCTCAGTACCGATAAAGTGCTTCGAAAAAATACGTTTCGGACGGCCTATCTGCCACCACCCGAACCACCCTTTGAAGGCCTGCAAGATGACAACGTGAATACGCGAGTATTCAGTCAGGACTTCAGGTTGAGCTCGTCAACACCGCAAGCCTGGCAATGGACAGTTGGTACATTTTATGAGCATGGCAGATATTATCGAGATATCTTTTATCTGTGGACTCAGGAAGGATCTTCAAAAATAAGCGAAATTAACAGAGTTTGGGATCAGGTTTTTCAGTCTTTTTCGCTGTACGGCGATGGCAGTTACCATGTTGCGCGGCGCTGGGAACTTGGCGCTGGCCTGCGTCATTTTGTCGATAGACGCGAAGCCTTTGATGGTCTGGTACGGCAAACTGGAACGTTTGCTACATTAGCGCCGCGTATTTATCTGAATTTTGACTTGTCCAATTACACAAAACTTTACGCCAGCGCTGCCAAAGGTTTTCGCAGCGGCGGCTTCAGTCGCTCATCAATTCAGGCGCCCCCTTTCGCCTCCGAAAAGCTCTGGAGCTATGAATTGGGCGCAAAATCATCGTTTTTTCAAGGTGCGCTGGATACCGAAATTGCACTGTTTTACAGTCAGTACAAAGACTATCAGGTGAGTAACTATAACTTGCTTCCTGATTTTCCAGAGGAATGGTTACGCACTTTTTATGAAAACGTTGGTCGCGCCAGAACTGGCGGGCTGGACTGGTCGTTAATCTGGCATGCAACCGATAATCTTACGGTTACTTCAACGGGCAACGTTGTCGATTCGGCATTTACAGAAATTTATTCACAAGTCTCCAGTCATGTAGTGGGAGATCCTGTGGATTTTATTCCTCGGTACAGCTTCACACTGTCGGCAAATTACGATTTTAGCTGGCGCGATAGTCCAGGTTTTGTCCGTCTTGACTATTTCCAAAAAGGGCGTATGACTTTCAGAAATCGCACGGCTGGTGACCACCTGCATGCGTCGTCCGATGTCAACAACATGTTGAATTTTCGTGCGAGTTGGAGCAAAAGTGAAAATTTCTCGATGGGTTTTTTTGTAAAAAATATTCTTGATGATCGCGGTAATCTTGATCCTTGGGCGGCAATCTCGGGAGCTACGCGGTCCCGGCCGCGCACAGTCGGTTTGGAATTGGGGTATGAATTTTAAAAATTTTTTGCCCAGGAGCCAACTCGGATCGAAAGGTAACCAGGAATGGTTTTGGAGATGGATTAATGAAAACGAAATATAGATGTGATTGGAGAAAGTTTTTTGGCTGTGCCGCGGGTGTGGCGGCAATGGCGATTGTGTTATGCCCACTTAAGGTATTGGCAGAAACTCGTGGCTATGTAGTCAGTTATCTTCATGTCGCTAACCACCATGCCGAAGGCAACTGCCCCGATGGCGACAATGGTGATTTTGGTACTATCAAGGCGCGCGCCTATAAATTGCGTGGCCTGAGCCAAAAGCAGATCGACGAACTCAACAGCGGCAAGGTTAACCCCCTGGGTGGAGAAGTTTCTGACGTTGTTACCTACCGGGGCACCCGCAATGGAAAGCCCGCCAACGTATTCCACTATCCACTTTCGCAACCGGACCCTCATCTCAAGCGCGTTGTTGGCACCTCGGCCTACGGATTTAATCTCGATGGCAAAGGTGCAGACGACCCCGGCAGTTTTATCGACCCCGAAACTGGAGAGAAGGGTGTCGATAATGAATTGTTTCGTCTGCTGGGTTGCTCGCGCGGCTATACTGACGACCTGCCGGTGCGACCCTACTTTGAAGGTGAGCAATTCAGGGTACTTGCCATCGAGATGCCCGCGTGGTTGATCTCTGTTTCTGGTGAAGATCTGAGCCGGGATGGTGAAGTGACGGTTTCCATTCACCGTGCCATAGGTCGCCGTCTCACCAATGCCACAGGTGAAACACTGTTTCATGCCAGCTATGTGATCGATAACAATTCGCCAACGCGTGGCACCTTTCGCGGTGAATTGAAAAACGGTGAATTTCGATCTTACCCCGACCAGGATGTGTCGATATTCTGGGAAGGCGAACTGTCTTTCTTTACCAAATTTGAACTTCGCCGGGCACAACTGCGTTTCAATATCGGCGATGATGGCAGCCTGGCCGGATATATGGGTGGCTACCATATTTGGGAGGACTATTGGGTTGGGCTGCAAGATAATGGAGAGATCAGCAGCAATATTGACACGGCAGGTCTTTACCGAGGCATGCACGATCTGGCCGAGGCATATCCAGACCCGGAAACCGGACAGAATCAGGCCATCTCCGCCACTTTCCGTATTGATGCCGCGCCGGCCTTTTTGGCCAATTCCGACGGCAAATTTATTACAGCTGCCAATTAATGTTAGTTGGTCCTGATTGCGAAAAGGAAATACCAAAATATGTCTACATATAAAAAACGCTCCGTCGCCATAGCCACAATTTGCGCTGTAGCTGTGGGCGCGGTGGTCTGGTTTGGCTCAATTCTGTCGGTGGACCCCAGGGTGTCAACCGGCGAAGCGGTGGTCGGCAATATGCGCCGCCTCAACGCCGATCAATACCGCCGTGTGATTCAAGATGTGTTTGGCGATGGAATTAAAATTGATGGCCGCTTTGTAGAAACCGAGCAGCGAATTGATGGGTTGCTGGCGATCGGTGCCTCGGAACTGAGTGTTAGTTCTGTCGGCTTTGAAGCTGCGAAAGTGATTGGTGGTGGTATCGCCCGCCAGTTGGTTGACCCCACTAATCGGGCCCAGCTATTGCCTTGCGAAGCCGAAACTGAAAACACCATGGATACGAAATGTGCCCGCCAGGTAATTTCAGAAGTTGGGCGGCTGCTATTTCGCCGTCCTTTGAGCGAAGATGAGATCCAGACCCAGGTGCAGGTTGTTCAACTCGCAGTTGATCGACAGCAGGATTATTATCTGGGTCTTGAAAAAAGCCTGACCAATTTATTGGTGTCACCTCATTTTCTGTTTCACATTGAGTACATTGAGCCCGACCCGCTGCACGACGGCGAATATCGTTTAACAGCCTGGTCAAAGGCATCACGGCTCAGCTTTTTACTGTGGGGCACTACCCCCGATGCCGCACTGCTAGATGAGGCCGGGACAGGTGAATTGCACACCCGGGAGGGGCTTCAACGCCAAGTGGATCGTCTGCTGAATTCGCCGCGTCTGGTAGACGGTGTGCGGGCGTTTTTCTCGGATATGCTGACTTTCGACGGTTTTGAAACCTTGAGTAAGGATCACCTGATTTACCCACAATTCACCACTCAGGTTAAGCGTGACGCGCGCGAGCAAACCCTGCTCACGATTGTTGACCACTTGCTTTATCGCGAAGAGGCCTATCCCGAACTGTTTACTTCGCCAAGAACGTTTTTAACGCCCTCTCTGGCGGCCTTGATGGCAGTACCCGTGTTACAGACAGACACCTCCCATCTGGCCCCTGCCGAGTGGGTGCCCTACGAATTTCCGGCAGATGACAACCGCTCGGGGATTCTCGCCCAACCCAGCTTTGTCGCGTTGCACTCGCATCCGGGACGCACTTCACCCACCAATCGAGGCAAGGCCTTGCGCGAAAATTTCCTTTGCCAGGAAGTGCCTGCACCGCCGGCGAATGTGGATTTCAATATTGTCGAGGACACCAGTAACCCGGATTACAAGACTATGCGTCAACGTCTTTCAGCCCATGCCACCATGCCCACGTGCGCAGGTTGTCACAAGATTATGGACCCAATTGGGCTGGCGCTGGAAAATTTCGATGGTGATGGCAGTTATAGACAGAAAGAAAACGGTGTTGTGATTGATACGGCCGGTGAAATGGATGGTATGAAATTCAGTAACGCCTACGATTTGGGCAAAGTGGTTGCCGATAATCCGGCTACGGTGTCCTGCCTGGTGAACCGCGTGTTCTCTTTCGGGACAGGTCACAAAATCAGTCGTGAGGAACACAAGTGGTTGAAAGACGTTCGCAAGAACTTTGCCAGCAAAGGTTACAAATTCCCGAATCTGTTACGCGATATTGCCACCAGTG
>JBNKFQ010000132.1:0-2683 GCA_050289385.1 Porticoccaceae bacterium
AACGGGATCGTGCAGTAACATTTGCCCGGCTCTTGTGGAATTGCCCAAAGCAGTGGCCGGTGTGTGGTGCACCGGCCGCTCCCAATTTTGCATCTCATTCAACGATGTCGGTTGTTTACCGCATGCCTTAAGCGGCTGATCTTCATCCCTCCATGCGTCACTGAACAGGAGTTTGTCCAAGCGGGGATTAAAGCGAATAATCTGCGCATTTTCCGCTACCGCCGCTGTCTCCCAGGGAGGAGTATTGCGCCGCTCCTCCGGCGACATTCCGAGACGGGCAATCACGTTGTCGGCCTCCACCTCACCGGCCAAACGCTCATATTGATTTTCTGGGGTCAGGATAACCCGGTTCCTGGTCAACCGCATGATCTCAATATCCAAATCCAGGTACTCGAAAGCTTCGGGGTGCGCATCCTTGCGGTCCAGCAGGTCAACGTAGAGGTCAGCCACGTCTTTAGGCACCGTATCCCAATTGAGGCGCGAGCCATCTCCATACTTGTCACGGATGGCACTAAAGGCCCGGTTAGCCGTTCGTTGCAGGTTAGCGTATTCCGGATTGCGCTCGAACAGCGCCATTTTTTTTTCTTGCAGTTCCCGCAGATGTTCTTCGGTAACGTCAATGGATATGAATTCTAGCGGACTGCCGCCTCGCGCCCAATGTTCGTAAGATTGAATCCGATGTTGAGTTTCGTGGAGGACTACCTCAACCAGTTTTTGGTTATCCAAATCCTGATTGACGACGATATCGGAAAGGTGCAGTGAACCGTAATAGAGAAACTTGCCGAGCCCACCGCCAAATTTAGACATGGTGGCGCTGTCGCACAAATACAGAGAGGCACGCTGGAACGCGGGATAGTTGGCAAACAGATTGGGGTGATAAAGTCTGGCTACCATTTGATTTTCCGGTTCTGGCGAAGCTACGTCGTGTTTTTCAAGCAATCCGAACCAATTTTTTTCCTGGTGTTCGGTCAAATTACCGTGCGTACGCACCAAGTCGTAGTAACGCAATGCTTTAAAAACTCCAGAGTCGCCGGTATTTACTTGCTGAGATTCACCACCATGATTGCGCCGCACGCAGGCTGCACGATCATCGACTTCGGTGCGCCACTTGCCATCCAGCCCCCGGCCCCAACCGGTAATTTTCCATATGTCCCGCCGGTCGACATTCTGTAGATCGAGTTTGTTTGCATGAGACAGTGCTTCTCTATCCACGCCCTCAGCCCTGGACCCGACAAACAGACCGGCCGTGTCAAAGCCACTAAATTTGACGATGATGTCCCCCTCTTCAACATCAATGGTTGTCCAGGGAGGGTGCAGAGTGCGTTGATCAGCCGTCAGTTGGCTGCGGTAGACCACATTTCGCGCTTCGACTTCCCCAGCCATCAAGCGGTACAAATTGTACGCCGGTGTACCAAAGTAACGAAAGAGCCGCCTCCGAGCGTCTTTGTATTCAATGTGGCCATCCAGATTCCGCCATGTTTTTTTGACTTCTGCCGCCGTGATCGACCGCCAGGTTCGCGTATCATTTCGCGCCTTTTCCACCAACCATTTTTCTTCTTCCGTTTGTTGTTGGTTCAGGTGGTAAGCCAGGTAGTTGGCGACATTGCGAAAATATTGCTGACGTTCATAGTCGCGGTACCGCGACGGTTCGGGGCCAAACCGGTCCCAGATTTCGGATCGTAACAGGTAGGCGTCCCGATCGTTGTGTATGTAGCGTGCCATCGAACTGGGGCGGGCGAGGTCGGCGATGCAACGAAATCGGTCGATTCGGTTCTGTCGTTCCATGACCCCCAGCTTGCTGGTCGCGGCTACGTAATCAGCGGTAGCCGCAAAATATTGCTCCATCTGTTCCTGCTCGGATTTTATCAGCCTCCCTTTGACGGTTTCAGGATTAGCGCCCCGACCAAAATTCTCGATTTCCTGGATGTGGTGTTGCATTTCGTGTAACACAACACGAAGCATTTCGGCGAAATCCTTGGCTGTAGCGCGGGTGTTCGGGAGGCGATGCGCTTCATTGAATTTAGTATCAGAGGTGGCGGGCTGGAATTTGCCCCAGCTTTTGTCGACGGTGGGGTCGATTAAGAGGTCCAGCCAGTTGGTGTCCAACTCCGGGTAATGATTCAACAAAGGACTATTGGCCAGGACATTGCCGGGGGTGTTGTATACGTTTAAAAACAGGATGTTGGAGATGGCTTCCCGGTCCTCGGGACCGAGATCGTCGTAACACACACCTTCACCGTGCAGTAACTCGGCCACATCATCGTAAGGTGTGCTCGTTTCGGAAAACGCATTCTGCACCAGCGTGGTGGGTGTGTCGTCGATTTCAAATTTCCATCGCTCGTCCGTATCCCTAAACCATCCGGTCTCGTTCCAGATTTCGGTGCGATTTTTTCCCTTAGCGCGCATTTTCTTCGCCTTTTCCAGCGCCGTTAAATCGGCGCCGGCGGCAAGTTCACCGGCGAAACTGAATTGATGCGCAGCACCTGGAAATGTGTTCTGCGACAAGTCGCCGGCCCAGTGGCGCAACCCCTGGTAGGCCAGCGACCGGATATCGGCAGGGGTGAGTTTCAACCCAAATCGCCCCAGGTGGGGAGCCAGGTGACGCTGGTAAATGGGTTGCCGAAACAACCAGGCGCGTAAGTGTCGGTATATGCGCTCCACCAGACCAACTACCCCTTGGGTG
>JBNKFQ010000133.1:0-3409 GCA_050289385.1 Porticoccaceae bacterium
CGAAATCACAATGGAAGCCAATCCTCACGAGTTCAACTCGGTGGTATTAAATCGGGAAAACGATGATGATCAGGCTGTGGCCATTATCGGCATGAGTTGCCGGTTTCCGGGTGGGGCAACGGATCTGGAGCGCTTTTGGCACAATCTGATAGAGCGGAAGGATTGCATTACGCCTATCAGCGATAGCCGGCCCATGGTACTAGAGAACTCGGAAGCAGGTGATTTCCCGAACTGGGGTGGTTTTCTGGAGGAAGTCGAAGCATTCGACGCAGAGTTTTTCAAGCTTTCGCCACTGGAGGCGCAATGCATGGACCCACAGCAGCGCAAAATGCTGGAGCTGGTGTGGAGTGTTATCGAACAGGCGGGTTACAACCCCCGGCAGCTGGCGAGTGTAGACGTCGGGCTGTTTGTGGGTGTGCACAACAACGACTATGCGGAATTGGCGACCAAAGATTCCAGGCTGATAGATATTTACGGCGCTTATCTCGATTCCGGTCTGCATATGAGTATGATTGCCAACCGAGTGTCCCGTTACCTGGATTGGTGTGGCCCTAGCGAGGTGATTAATACTGCCTGTTCAAGCTCTTTGGTAGCAATGTATCATGCGGTGGAATCAATTGCCAGCGGTACCAGCACCCTGGCCGTGGTAGGTGGCATCAATCTGATTTTCACATCGCGTGTTTACAGGGCCAGCCATAAAGCAGGTATGTTGTCGCCGCAGGGACGTTGTAAATCCTTTGATCAAAGCGCCGATGGATTTTCGCGTGCGGAGGGTGGCGGAGCGGTGCTGCTAAAACCTTTCAACGAAGCGGTTAAGGATAATGACACTGTCTACGCTATTATCAAATCTGCTGTAGTCAATCATGACGGCGAATCTGATTCACTGCGCGCACCTAACATCCACAGCCAGAAAAAGCTGATTCAAAGCGCCTATCTACACGCGCAGCTACCACCGGAAACTATTAGCTATATTGAAACGCACGGCACCGGGACCGCGCTCGGTGATCCGATTGAAGTGCAGGCATTGAAAGAGGCCTTTCAGGAAATTAATCCACATATTCCCGAGGGATTCTGCGGCTTGGGCACCGTAAAGACCAATATAGGACATTGCGAATCAGCAGCTGGAATGGCGGGGCTAATCAAAGTGCTGCTGGCAATGAAATATAAAACTTTGCCGGGGCTGGTACACTTTAAGCAGCTGAGCAGTTTTGTACCTCTTCAAAATAGTCCTTTTTATGTTGTTGACGAAAATCGGGAATGGCGCCGGCTGACTGATGCACAAGGCCGGGAAATACCGCGCCGGGCGGGTATCAGTTCTTTTGGATTTGGAGGTGCCAATGCCCATTTGGTGATAGAGGAACCAACGGAAATCTCGAGAGGTGCTATTTCTGGGCGACCGTTTTCCATGCAACTTATTTTACTGTCGGCGAAAAATGGTGAGCGCTTAACAGAGTATGCCGATAAACTTCTAAATTATGTTCGCACCGGGCAAACCGAATCGCTGGTGGACATAGCCTACACTTTGCAGATGGGGCGCCAGGCCATGGAGGAGAGGGTGGCGTTCGTGGTTGAAAGCATAGCCGAATTGGAGCAGCGGTTGAAGCTGTTCGTCGAAGGTGTCAGCGATACCGCCAATTGTTACCAGGGGAGGGCTGAACAAAAAATAGATATTCTTAAACTGTTCAACACCGACCGTGCTTTAGCAACTGCCCTGACGGCTTGGCTGCGAAACAGGGAACTCGCTATTCTCGGAAAATTCTGGGTGAGCGGATTGGATATCGACTGGGGCACTCTACACGCTGAGCACAAACCCCGGCGTGTTGCGTTGCCCACTTATCCCTTTGCGAAGGATGTGCATTGGTTGACCGATACAACGCTAGGTGATATTGACAGTATCCGGGTAAGCTTTGATTATAACCTGCATCCGTTATTGCATAGGAACCGATCGGATTTTTACCAGCAGTGTTTTGTTTCAATCTTTACCGGAAAGGAAGCTTTGCTCGCGGATCACAGAATACAGGGCGAAAAGATATTACCGGGCACCGCCTGCCTTGAAATGGCGCGTGCTGCGGTGGAGCAGTCTGCAGGGGGAGAAACCTTTCATTTCAGAAATATTGTCTGGGCTAGACCTATTTTAGTCAACGACCAGGCCACAGAGGTTTTTATAAGGCTTGAGCCTGGAGAAAATTCAGATGTCGAGTATGAAATCTATACTCAATCTGGAGTAGAGTCTAAACTCTGTGTACATAACGCGGGTAATATGGTGTCCCTTTATCATTCCGAGTGCCCTCAGCCGTTGGATCTGCTCAGCCTACGGGTGAGCATAGGGGAAGCCAGTTTTTCCTCGGATCAGTGTTATCAGGCCTTTAGTTCTGCCGGAATGAACTATGGCCCTGCCTATCGCTGTATCAAAACGCTTTACAGTGGACAAAACCAAGTATTAGCGGAGCTTGAGCTGCCGGCTTTTCTCAGCCAAAATGCAGGGGAGTTTGTGCTGCATCCTACACTTTTGGATGCCGCGTTGCAGGCAACCAACGGATTGGCCTGGAAAGGCGATACAGTGATGGCAACGCAACTCCGGCTTCCGTTTGCGTTGGATGCATTGGACATCCATACTCCCTGCACAACCGCCCTCTGGGTTTGGGTGCGCTCTTCCCGACCTGAACAGAAATCTGGCGACGGCTTGCAAAAGCTTGATCTCGATCTTTGCGACAGGCATGGCAGTGTTTGCCTGAGCCTGCGAGGGCTGTCTTTGCGTGCAGTAAAGCGAAGTGAAATGTCCGCACCGCAAGAGCCGGGCACCAACGTTTTATATGGCCGGCCGATCTGGAAAAATGTCACTGCTGGAGCAGCAGATCTTTCTCGCTACACACAACACTTTGTTATCCTATGCGCAATGGATCCTTTTTCACCCGAAGTGGTGCAAACCGAAATCGAGGCTCGCCTGCCGCAGAACTCGCAACTAAGCATTTGTATGGCGCTGCAATCGCACCAGGCAAACCTAGCGCAGAGTTATCAGGAAATTGCTATAGGATTATTTGAAGTTCTCAAACGTCTTATCGAGGGGAAAAAAAACGGCCTCTTACTCGTTCAAGTGCTTATACCTTCTGACGGTGACGACTGGTTGTTTTCTGGACTTACCAGTTTGTTAAAAACCGCGCGGGTTGAAAATCCACAGATCCAAACGCAGTTAATTGAAGTCGGCCCGGTAGTAACCGAAACACCGCAGTCGCTCTGCGACAAAATACTGGAAAACACCGTCTGTTGCGAGGACGTACATATCCGGTATCAGCGCGGTGTGCGGCAGGTTGCAGGTTGGGAGGAAGTGCTTCCATGTGTGGAAACTACGCCTGCGCCCTGGAAAAACGGTGGTGTCTATCTGATCACCGGCGGTGCCGGTGGTCTGGGC
>JBNKFQ010000134.1:0-65638 GCA_050289385.1 Porticoccaceae bacterium
CAGGCGCTGTTGCCCCTGAAAAAACGCCAGACAAGGCATGAGGAGAGAAGTTTGGTCATTCCAAATGAACGACGAATAACGCGGTATGGCGCTTTTTCAGGGGCAACCCGAAGGGCCGGGCCCATTTTTTCCCTCAGCGGCACTTTCTTTGGCTGGAGAATCACTCGCTCATGTAGAATGACTACACCACGCTCATTCTGCCTTGCTGATGAAAAAAATGGACTCCGGCAGCGCCTGCTGGGTAATTGTTAACGGCCCCTAGTAAAAAATTGAAAAAATATATTGGCTGGTGCGTTACAGGGGCGGTAGTTACTTGAAATGAGAACTTCGCCAATCTGCTTTTTGGAGAAACGAAGATTTTCGGTGCTACCGTAATCCGTCGATTCCGGGAGGAGGTTATGACACCGTTTTGCACAAGCATATTAAAAAAACATTTTGTTGGTGTAGTTTCTACGCTGGCATTATTTACGTCTGCTTATACTGTTGCAGTACAAGCAGAAGTTAAAGATTTTTCCATTCAGTCCCAGTCACTTGCTATTGCTCTTAACCGTTTTTCGGAGCAGGCAAACCTGGTCGTTGTTGCACCAGCAGAACTGGTGCAGGACAAGCAGGCGCCGTTGGTTAATGGTGCAATGGAACCAGAAAAAGCATTGCAAATGCTGCTGGCAGGCACCAGTCTGAATTATAGGCGAGATCGGAGTGGCACATTTATTATCTCTCAAAGCACTGCTGGAAATGGTGGTGTTGTCAGTGACAAAATTTTGGAAAAAGAACAAAAAAACCATAGACAATTAGAAGAGGTGATCGTAACTGCTGAGAAAAGGGAAAAAAGTTTGCAAGATACGGCGATGGCGGTATCGGTGGTAACACCACTCGACTTTACCGAGTCTGGCCTCACCCATCTTGAAGACATTATTGGCTACACACCCGGTTTTACTTTTAAAAATACCGGAGGTGAGCCAGGCTCAGGAGGTGCGATTTCAGCGCGCGGTATTGCAGACTTGGGTGGGAATGTGCCTGGTGTCGTTGCTGTTTACATCGATGATGTTCCCCTGACCAGTGCAAGTTCCCTGTCATCGTCATCGACGTTTGTCTTTGATGGGCTGCTTGGTGATGTAGAGCGTGTCGAGTTGCTTAAAGGGCCGCAAGGTACAATTTATGGTGCAACCGCAGTGGGCGGCGCTCTGAAATACGTGACGCGTAAACCATCTCTGGATGAGATGAGAGCGTATGGTTCCATGGATCTCTCCAGCACTCAACAAGGTGGTTTTAACAAAATTTACAGTGGACAATTGAGTACACCAATTGTACAGGAGCGCTTGGCAGTGACATTGGCCGGTTTTTATGAAGATAATGCAGGTTTTGTGGATCGCGTTGATTCGGTCGGTAATGTTCTGGAAGAAGATGTCGATAATTTTGATAAATACGGTTTCTCCGCAGATATACTCTATCAGGCTACAGAAAAACTGGAATTTCGAGGTAGGTTGTTACGTCAAAAGAGTGATTATACCGGGTTGTCTATAGTCAATCTGTCACCCGCTACACAGCAGCCAGTATTTTCTCATTTTTCAAATACTAGATCACCCTTTATTCGCTCCATCGAAAACAAGATTTATGCCGGCACAATAAGTTACCAATTTGAATGGGCCGAGTTCGTTTCAAGCACGAGTTACATAGAGGATTCTCGATACATAGAGCTTGATATTCCTTCCCTGACATCATTGATCGATGTTATTGACGGCAATCCTCCCGGAACGACAACATCCGCGCCGCTCCTTGCGGATTCATTTGGCGAAAAATTTGTTCAGGAAGTGCGATTGACCTCAAAGATTGATGGTCCTGTAGAGTGGCTTATGGGATTGTATTACGCCAATGAAAAGTCCGGGTTTCCACAATCTCTGATAGGTCTGCCTACCAACTTTGTTTGGAGTATCATCGATTCGAAAAGTAATTACAAAGAAGTAGCAGCATTTGGCAATGTTACCTGGTATGTTACCAGTGATTTTGATCTGACGGTCGGTGCTCGTTTGAGTGATTCCACCTTTGATACGAAAGTTTTATCTGTGGGGTTCACAGGGACAGATCCAGTAGATGAATCACTAAAAGCCACGGTAGATACCTGGTTATTTGCGGCAAGGTATCGGCCGTCGGAAGAGTTATCACTTTATCTGAGAGTGGCTAGTGGGTATCGCCCGGATCGATCTGTGGTACCTGTTTTTGAACCTATGAATGGAACATTTAGTAATCCACTTGTTGGATCGGACAGTTTATGGAGTTACGAAGTGGGAGCAAAGGGTAAATTTCTGGACGGACGATTTGTCTACGACGTGGCCTTGTGGAGCATTGATTGGACCAACATGCAGGTCCCTTTTCTGACTAGCCTCGGGCAGGGTAGTACCACTAACCTTCCCGGTGGCGCCACTGCGGAAGGAGTTGAAGGGACGCTATCATTTTTTCCAACGGATCAGTTGACGATTCAGTCAGGCTTTTCTTATGCAGACAGTACATTTAACAGAGATGAACCGCTACTGGGAGCGCTGCAAGGTCAACGTTTGCCTCTGTTACCGGATTGGCAGGCTTTTGTAAAGGCGCGCTATAGCTTTACAATTGGGGAGGCTACGGATGCATTTTGGGATATCGGAGTTCGGTATGAAGGGGTAACGCCGAATTCGTCTCTGAATGCATTGAGTATCATAGAAATGGATGATCATGCAATAGTTGATCTCAGTGCTGGATGCAAAGTCAATGATATATGGATCAATATTTATACGACAAACTTGCTCAATGAGTATGCGTTTGCGAGTTTGGACAATAGTGGTAGTCTTGGAGTACCGGTTCGCCCACGCACGATCGGTGTCAATATTGGCTACCAATTTTAACTTGTAGAAGCCCGGATTTCGCCTTGCCACACCCAAGCTACAAGGCTGGTACCGTAGCACATAGTGTCAGGTTGGGTTTATTGTTTTAACCAGGAAAAATCATTACCATCTAATCGAAAAGGATTGCCGTGTAAATTGCACGGCAATCCTTTATCTCCATTATCTTCCACTATTTCTATATTGTGTAGAATACCAACACAAACCAGTACTTAACTGCCATTTCTGGTGCGATATTTTGCGCTGGGCAGTTTGAACATATAAAAAAGAGCCAACCGAAGGGCAAAGAAACATAAAAATTTATAAACTTGCCAATGCTTTATGCATTGCCTTGTTCGGCTGACCACGACTGGTGTATCCATGAGTAAGGGAGACTTTGATCACTTTATGTGGGTTACCATGACACAGAATGGCCCGGTCTTCGCCAATCTGCTGTTGGATGGCATACTGGATGAGCGCGGCAAGATTCCGGCGAGTGGTGACAAACTCAAATTCCGCAAGGCGTAACCCGAACAAACATAACCGAACAAACATTACCGCGACTTATACCGTTGTTTTTCTACCTTTGGGGCGCATTAACCTGCGCCCGGTAGCTTTTCTATGGCTCACCGGCTTTCTGCCAGAATCTGTCCACATGTTTGATTGTTGACCTTCATCGAGTATTTGCCGTTAATTTCTGCCCCTGGGGGGGTAAAGTCTCACTAAACCGTCTTTACTTTGTGAATAAATAGCGATTAAAGGGCCTGGTCACGGTGGTTCGGCACTCGGACAACATAGTCAGCCTCAACAAGCGGCGAACAGATGCAAAAAAACAGGTGTTGGAGCGGCTCTATAACGAGCATGGTTCCCGCCTGCGCGCCTTTCTGCGCGTGCGTTTAAACAGCGACGAAGATCATGAGGATCTGATTCAGGACGTATTTGTTCGCCTTGCCGGGCTGGATAACCTGGCCGAGAAACTTACTCGGCAGACTAGCAGCGCTCGCGCCTATGTGTTTTCCATCGCCAATAATCTGATTGTCGACCTGCTGCGCCGCAAGGCAGTGCGGCGGCCCCATGATGTGGGGCAACTGGAGCATATGCCAGATGTAGAGGTCAATGTCAGCCCCGAATCCATTGTTTCAACTGACGAGCAACTGGCACTGGTCAAACAGCGAATTCTTGAACTCAGCCCCCGCGTCCAGCACGCGTTTGTGCTGAGTCGCTTTCAGTTTATGAATTATCGGCAGATCGCGGCAGAGATGAATGTCCCGGTAAAACGGGTAGAGAAATATATAGCGAAAGCCCTCTCCAGGCTGCGCGAAAAACGGGAACCTGAATCAGGTCATGGTACTCGATCATGATTTATAATATGGATAAAAAACGTGCCGACAGGTACATAGTGCGCCTGCTATCGGATGAATACAGTCAGGCTGATGTCGACGAGATCAGAAGCTGGCAGTCGGCACACCCCGATCATCATTCGGAACTTGAAGCTGCGGCCGAGTGCTGGGCTGATGTCGAGGGGTTGAGCAGTGATCCGGATATCATTGCCCTGGGTCAGCGCCGTTATTTTGCGACACCCTCGGGCAAGTTCTGGCCGCGAATTGCCGTGGCGGCGAGTTTGCTGTTGGCCGTTCTTGTCGGCTACCTGACTATCCTTAATCCGTGGAACTCGCAAAGCGATGGCGCATTGCACTCTAGCATACAACGCTATGTAACGCGCATTGGCGAACAAAAGACAATATCTTTGCCGGATGGCAGCAAACTGACCCTCAATACCGGTTCACAAGTATTGGTTGACTACTCAAATCAATACCGTCGCGTGATATTTGACCAGGGTGAGGTGTTTTTTGACGTTGCCAAAAATATCGACAAGCCGTTTATTGTGGAAATTGACGATCAGTCGGTCACTGTTTTGGGGACTCAATTCAATATTCGCAAACTTCCCGAGCAACAGTTGATTGTTGCCGTTGTAGAAGGCCTGGTTGGTGTCCATGCAAAATCGGAAGTGGTGTCACAGGCTGCACAGGATTTTTCTGCGATGGAAGGAAATCTGACGGTAGATCGCGCAAACCAGTACCGCTTGAGCGCTGGCTGGGTCGCGCAATTTGATGCGCGTGAGGAAACTATTACCGCGTTTAGCACAGACCAGATAGAGCGCTATGCGAGTTGGCGCAGTGGCAATATTCGGTTTAACAAAGAACCGCTCAGTCAGATTGTTAAAGAAATAAATCGTTACAGCGGTAAAAAAATATTGATTGAAGATGCTTCGGTAATGGCTATGAAAGTTAACGCTGTATTTAATGTTAATCGGCTGGATGTCGCTCTTACAGGTTTGGAGGCATCACTGCCAATCAATATTGCGCGGTACAGTGATCGTTATGTCATCACCGCAAAAAATTAAATTCCACCAGGGGGGGTGAGCAAGCAGTCGCCCGTTTAGATAGCGGATGCCGAACGGGTCGATTGTCGGCAGTACAATCAAAGAGGTGGAGTTATGAATAAGTTAAAAGTTGAGGGAAGCATGAGTAAGCGTCCAGATACCAATAACATGAAAAATACAAGACGCAATCGGCTGGCAATCAGTGTTGCTGCATCAATACTCCTGTCCGGTGCCTGTACCAATTTGCTGGCGGACAACGATAAATTCGATATCAATATAAAATCGCAATTAACTGAGACGGCATTGCTTGAATTGGCGGAAAACGCCAGCGTGCAGATTGTGTTTCCTGATGGTTTGGGGGTGCAGACAAAATCGCCGGCAATTCGTGGGCAATTTACTATCAGTCAAGCCCTGGACACAATGCTAAAAGGATCTGGGCTGGTTTATGAATTTGTGTCTGATGACATGGTGCTGATTAAACAAGAAGAAAGTGAAGGTCGTGCACGTAGTACCAGTACTCAGGAAAAAGAAATATTAGAAGAGCTGATTGTCACGGCTCAAAAACGTGAGCAAAGTGTCAAGGACGTACCGATCAGTATCGTTGCGATGGGTGCCGAGGAGATTGAAAAAAGAGGAATCACTAACCTGGAGGACTTGTCTTTTGCTGTGCCGGGTTTGCAGGTCCTTGACACAGGCTCGTGGTCTCGGACTATTTTCTTGCGCGGCGTTGGTAATGGATCAGGCGACTTGCCTTTGATTGGTATCTACCTTGACGAATCGGCCGTAACCACCGGTTTGAAGTTTTCTCAGATAGACTTGCGTACCTTCGATATTGATCGTGTTGAGGTGCTTCGCGGACCTCAAGGCACACTTTACGGTCAGGGTTCTATGGGGGGGACTATTCGCTATATCACCAATAATCCTGAATTCGATAACTTTTCCCTCAAAACCAATGTGTCAGCTTCATTTACACAAGATGGATCGCCCGGGCAAAAAATTGAAGGGGCTGTCAATATTCCCGTTGTTGAAGATGAACTGGCTTTTCGTGTGGCGGCATTGTTTGAAAATTATGGCGGCTGGATTGATCAGCCCGCCGCCGCTGCCGAAGATGTCAACGATCAGAATATTTCCAGTATAAAAATAAAGGGTCGATGGGCGCCATCGGAACAACTGCAAGTAGACGCCATGCTGTTGAGTCATCGCAATGATGCTGGCCTGCCAAATCAGGAAGATTCAAATGGCAATTTTACACAAGCATTTAATTTGACCACTCTGGCATCTACCCAAAGCGATTACGATATATACAATTTGACATTTAATTATGACTTTGACAGCTTCAGCTTGTTGAGTTCAAGTAACTATATCGATGTTCTTTCAGACGCAGATCAACGAGGTTATATAGATATTTCCGGATATCATTACCTCGCACTGAAATGGCGTGTAGCGTCCCAAACATTTAACCAGGAAATTCGACTGGGCTCTAATGGATCGGGCCCCTGGCAGTGGACTGTCGGTGCCTATTATCAAGATGCTGACCTGGATTATACACAGCAATATTTGTATGACATACCAGCACCAGCAGGTGGACCTTTGCCGCCGGTTATTCCGTTTCAATCAATCTACGTCTCGGAAAGTTGGTCTGTTTTTGCGAACACCAGTTATGCCTTGACTGATCAACTTGAAGTGGGCGCTGGCTTGCGATATTTCGAAGATGAGCAAGGCGATGGTACCCAGGTAGGAAATTTTGATTCTGTTGACCCAAGACTTTATGTCAATTACGACTTCAATGAAGACGTAAAAGCCTATGCCAGTATTGCCAAAGGGTTTCGTAGCGGTGGGTTTAATTTTGACTTTTTGGGGCAGCCGCCATTTGAGCCTGAGAGTATCTGGACTTATGAGCTTGGCAGCAAAATGTCTGTCTTTGATGGTCGCCTTGATGCAGAGGTGGCGCTATTTTACAGCGACTACAAGGATTATGTGACGTTTGGCATCAATCAGGCAACACAGATTGCATACTACTTTAACGCTGGTAACGCCGAAATCAAAGGGGTTGATTGGGATTTTGCCTGGCGTGCAACTGATGATTTGCAACTGATTTTTAACGGCTCATATATTGATGCAAAAATTAGTGAAGTTGATCCGTCTGCACTGTTTATTGCGCCAGGAGATCGTATCGATAATATTCCCGAGTTTCAGTATGGCTTGTCAGCTATTTGCGATTTTATGACAGGGGATAAACCGGGTTTCGTTCGGGTTGACTACAGCCACCGCGGTGAAACCACATCTCCGCTCTCTATCGGTCCATCAGGTGTTATCAAGCTGCTAAATATCAAGTTTGGTTGGCAGTGGAATGAAAACCTGTCTTTTGGGTTATTTGCCAAAAACTTGTTGAATGAGCGTGAATATTTTGCGCCACCGACTACGTTGATCGGAGCTGAAGCTCGTACTCGCCCTCGTACTATCGGTATTGAGATCGGTGCAGAGTTTAATTAAGACATACAGACTTTTCGCACAATAACATTGCAAGCTAACTGCTTCACCATGTAGCCAGTTAGCTTGCACATTCATATTCAAGTCATTAAATCAGATCGTATATGGCAGCAGTAATGTCCAGTAGAATACAGCTCAGGTTAGTGTCGGTGGTATGTATGGCCACCGCTTTAATTAGTTTGTCCACTTTTTCTTTGGCAGAAACGCGTGGTTTTGTCGTCAGCTTTTTGCACGCTACGGGTTATAGCAACCCCGATAATTGTCCGCTAGGGGGCAACGGTGGCAGTTCTCAGGCGCAGTTCAGGTCATACAAGGCGGCGGGTTTTAGTAAAGAACGCCTGGCTGCCGTATTGCGTGGCGAGGAAGGTCCGAGCAATGGTGCAAGGTTGATCAAAGCCAGAATGTTGCGCGCTCGATATAACGGAAAACCGGCAAGAGTTACACTATTTCCGGGCAGTCTGCCCGACCCCCACATGGAAACTGTAGTGGGCCCACAAGCCTTTGGTTTTGACCTGGATGGCAAAGGGCCAGACACGCCCAATACCTTTGAAGACCCTGAAACTCATGAGAAAGGTGTAGACAATCAGCTGTTCAGAGCCCTGGGCTGTTTTGTTAACTACAGTTCCAACCTGCCGATTCGCCCACTTGGCGAGCAGGATCTATGGCGCTCTTATTTGCCGCTGGTAAATCCGCCCGCCTGGGTTTTGTCAATAACCGGCAGTAACTTCGAAAATGACAGCGATGTGAGTGTGTCCTTTTATCGAGCGGTAGAGCACCTTCGCTATGACCGGTCGGGGCAAGGCTTGGCGGATATTACCTATACAGTAGAGCCGAGTGATCGTACCTACGGTCATTTCAATGGTTCCATAAAAAACGGAATATTTACCTCTGAACCAGATTCAGTAAATGTGATGTTGGCCGGAGAGTTTCCCACCTTTACCAAATTTGATTTGAAAAATGCGCAATTGCGCCTGACCCTGGGCGTTAACCGTATGGCCGAAGGGTATATTGCCGGCTACCAGCCCTGGAAGGATTTTTTAATGCGCAACAACCACACAAATGAAGATCAGGGTACTGACCATGTAGCGCTTTACCATACCCTTAAACGTATGGCTGATGCAGAGCCCGACCCTGAAACAGGTCAAAATACAGCAATTTCAGCCACCTATCGTATCGAAGCCGTTCCCGCCTTTCTGGTGCGTCCAGACGGAGCATTTATTACAGATGCCAATTGATTCGACTTTTTTATGAAACTCGAATTTATGTGAAAGGTTTGGCAGTGACAAAAAACTTTAAAGCAGTGAGTTTTAAATGTCTGTAAAAATAAAATATATCCTGACTTTTGTTTTTCTGGCTGCAGCGGCTGGAGTCTTGTTCGTTATTGCGCCATTTGACGGCGATCAAAATGTCGTTACTGTATCGGGGGCAAGACATGTCGATCAAATGAAACTGATCACTCCCGAACAATACCGGAATATTATTCGCGACGTTTTTGGTGCGCAAATTAAAATAAACGGAAAGTTTGTGGTGCGCGGAGAACGTAAAAATGGATTGCTGGCTACAGGTGCCACCGAGATCACATTATCTTCTGTTGGATTTGAAGTGGCCGATGTCATGGCCCGCAGTATCGCATCCCAGGTGGTAAGTAAACGCCATCGCGCAGAACTGATTCCATGTGCGCCAAAGTCTGCGACGCAATTGGACGATTCATGTGCCACGGAATTTTTGTCTGCTGCCGGTCGTTTGCTGTACCGCAGGCCCCTGAGTGATACAGAGCTGGCAAGGGAACTGGAGATCGCTCGGCTGGCGACAAACACCGACAGCGATTTTTACCGAGGTTTGGAAAAAAGTCTGGCGCACATGCTGGTGTCGCCGAATTTTATTTTTCGAATAGAACGCGCCGAGCCCGATCCCGAGGATGAAGGTCAATATCGTTTGACTGCCTATGCCAAAGCATCTCGCCTCAGCTTTTTATTGTGGAACAGCACGCCAGATATTCCTTTGCTGCAGGCTGCCGAAAACGGAGAGTTGCACACCAGTAAAGGTTTGCGTAATCAAGTGGATCGCCTGTTGCTCTCAGCTCGGATGGAAGAGGGCGTTCGAGCTTTTTTTAACGATATGCTGGCGTTTGATCAGTTTGATATTTTAACCAAAGACCTGAATCTTTTCCCCAAGTTTGGCAGCCAGGTCTCTAAAGAAATTCGCGAACAAACATTGCGTACCATTGTTGACCATCTGGTAACGCGTTCCGGAGACTATCGTGAATTGTTTACCACGCCCCGAACGTTTTTAACGCCTTCGCTTGCGGCATTATTGCGTATTCCGTTACAACAGAAGGTAACCAATGCGCGTCCGGATCGCTGGTTACCTTACGAGTTTCCGGCCGATGATCCGCGATCGGGATTGATTTCGCAGCCCAGCTTTGCGGTATTGCATGCCTATCCGGGCCGCACATCACCGACCTTGCGAGGCAAGGCGTTACGGCAAACCGTTTTGTGTCAGGAAGTGCCAGAACCGCCAGGGGATGTAGATTTTAATTTGGTTCGTGACACCAGTAACCCCAATTACAAAACCATGAGACAGCGATTGAGTGCCCACGCGACTCAGCCTGCCTGCGCAGGTTGCCACAAGATCACCGACCCCATTGGCCTAGCGCTGGAAAGTTTTGATCCCGTTGGTGCATACCGTCATGCCGAAAATGGCGTGCCGATTGATACTAGTGGTGAGCTGGATGGCGTGGCCTATAGCGATGCCGCGGGTTTGGGAAAAGCTTTGCACGACAGTCCAAATACAGTGTCATGCCTGGTGAGCCGTATATATGCCTACGCTACGGGTAAAGAAATTGAGCGAGACGAGCGCAAGTGGCTTAAAGAGGTGCGTAAAAATTTTCAGGAAGACGGTTACCGGTTAAAGGCGTTGTTGCGCCGGATTGCTACCAGCGACATGTTTTATCGAGGTCAGCATCCGTCATTGCAAAAAGTGGCCGGTCGTTAGTTCCGGGTTGCGTGCCAGGGACTTTGATTGCCCGTCTTTTATGCATGTAACAATAATGTACAGCAGGAGTATGAACAATGAATCACAAATCGGTTAATCGCAGGCGGGTGTTGCGAGGCATGATGCGTGGTACGGCTTTTGGTCTGGGCTTGCCTTTGCTGGATTTGTTTTTAAATGACAACGGTAATGCCCTGGCTTCAGGTGACGATATGCCGGTGTGTTTTGGCACATGGAATTGGGGGTTGGGTTTTACTTATGGCACCTGGGTGCCAAATAAAACCGGTTCGGATTATGAGCTGCCCGGACAGCTAAAGTCGCTGTCGCCCATAAAAGATAAAATAAATATTTACAGTGGTATGCAGGTATTTCTTGAAGGGCCCAATCAGGTTCATTTTAGTGGTCCGCAATGCATTATGACCGGCAGAGCAACCGATATGTCGGCTGGCTACGGCCACAGTATAGATAATGTTATTGCAGAAAAACTTCGAGTACGTACGCGCTTTCCATCTGTCAGTGTGAGTTGCAGCGGTAAACCGACTTACTCCTGGTCGGCCAAAAAAGATACGGGTATTACACCGGCAGAGATATCACCGTTGGCCTTGTACAACCGAATTTTTGGCGCCGGGTTTCAGGACCCCAATGCGGACGGGTTTACGCCTGACCCCAAAGTGATGTTGCGGCACAGTTTGTTGTCGTATGTGGCTGACGAGCGGCAAGCCTTGGTCAAAGAAGTCGGGGCTGATGATCGAGTGCGCCTGGACGGTTTTTTCAGTTCAATGCGCGACCTGGAACAACGGCTTGCCCTGGAACTGGAAAAACCCAAACCGCTGGCCGCCTGTTCACCCATGACTGACAAGCCGGAACGAAATTCGTCCAGTGTGATTTTACCCGATGTGCTGGCAACCCACGATTTGATGGCAGACATTATTTGCCATGCGCTTTCTTGCGGGCAGACCCGTATTTTTAATATGGCAATAGATCGCGATGTAGTACTGCCCGGGGACCCAACCAATAATCACGTCTATTCACACGAAGAACCAACCGATCCGAAGCTGGGTTACCAACCTATGTGTTACTGGTTTGCCGATAAATATATGCAATCGTTCCAGTATTTGGTGTCGCAGCTGGACAAGGTAAAAGAGGGTGACAGTACCCTGTTGGACAGAACCTTGATTATGGCTTACACCGACCATGGCGATGCACGACTGCACTCGGTTGTTGAGATGCCGCTGTTAACCGCTGGCGGTGCAGGTGGCGGCATGAAAAATGGCATGCATATCAGAGCCGATGGCGACGCCTGCACTAGAGTTGGATTTACCTGTCAACAGGCGCTGGGTTTATCGGTGAGCAGTTGGGGCGCAGATGCCAATCGGGTTACTCGCCCCTTTACTGAAGTGTTGAGTTAAAGCCTTGAGTTTTAGAACAGGAATTGGTGTGAGTGCTGACAGAGAATTGAATTTATGAGCAGGCAAAGAATTTGGGTGTTTGGCAATATCCTGTTGTGTGTTGTCGCGGCAAATGGATGGTGTAATGATATCAATGGTAATTCCAGCACCGTTGCCCCATATTCCACACCACCCGGAATAGTTTTAATTGATGTTGTACGCGAAATTGCCGGTTCAAGACCAATTGGGCTGTGGACACAAATTGGCGGAGCTGGCGGTGAGACGCTGTACGTATTTGACCGGGATGATAACAGCGCGTCTACCTGTGCCACCGATTGTGCCCGGGATTTTGTTCCGGTAATTGCTGGGCCAAATGCTGTTGCTCCCATGCACTGGTCGTTGATACCGATTGACGGAGGTAAGCAACAATGGGCCTACAGGGGTAAGCCACTTTATCGCTTTACGCTCGAAACTCGACAAGATGAGGTTATAAAAAACCTGATCGAAGAGCAGTTTAAGGACGACACGACCGATCTGATCTCTGCCCAGACAAAAGATACCAAATCTAAACAAGAGCAAAAGCAAAAGTTATTGCCGCCTGCCGGTTGGCAGGTCGCCAGGTTTGATCTCGCCCTTGAAAACGAGCTGCCAACCGCCGTTAATGTACGCACTATTGCCGCAGCCAGTCTCTCCGGTTTGGTAGATGCCAATGGTATGACCTTGTATGCATTTGCTGGTGGAGAAGAGGCTCTCGAATCTTGTGGTTTGGTATGTCTGGAAAAAAGGGTTCCACTTGCCGCCGCGGAGCTGGCTAATGCCCTGGGTGATTTCAGCCCGATACGTAGAAAAGATGGCACAAGGCAGTGGGCATGGCGAGGCGCACCACTTTATACCTACAGTGACGATCAGTTGGCAGGCGATATCAGTGGTGTCAAGACGGCCGGGGTCAATGATGTTGAAAACGAAATAGACCCGCGCTGGTATATACCGGAAATCGCAAGACACTTTATGCCCCGGGCAGTCACTCTCGGTAAAGACCTGGTCAGAGATTTGATTTTTCGGCTTGATGGTCACCCTCTTTACAGTCGATATATCCATCAATTTGTATCCACTCCTGGCAGTGAACTGTATCAGCTTTATTATCGGGGAAAAGAGCTGGGAATAAAGGGGTGTGACAAGGCATGCGAAAAAACCTGGCACCCCTATGTAGCTTCTGATAGCGAGCAATCTCAAAGTTACTGGGAAATTTATGAGCGTGAAAATGGCATTCGTCAGTGGGCTTATAAAGGATTTCCGTTGTATACAAACAGCAAGGATGAGGCCTTTGGCCAAGCAACACAGAGTCATATCTTTGACTATATCGGAGCTGGTGAAAATCGCTATGATCCGACTGAAATCATTGTGGATTATGACAAGGCGATGGTTGACTCTTTTTTCCCGGCATTAGTCTGGCGAGTGAGTAAGCCGTAGATCTCAGAAGTGTGCGCTTTGACCGCGAATCGGTTTTGACAGGTTGTATGAGTTGCGAGACATCCATGTTTAAAAAATTGTACATCTTTTTCCGGTAGGCGCAGTATTACTCGGCCCACCGGCTTTGCTTTTTAAAAAAACTCTTTCTAAACTAATGTCTTGTCGGTATTGGCACGATGTTTGCTTTAGGCGTGGTTAGTGCTGCGTTGGCAACTGGCCTGATACGTTGTGCGGCTGGTCTGCCGGGTGGCTAAACTGTTTTTGGAGGAATATATGATTGTCCGCCTTGTTTGTGGTTTTATACCAAAGGTAATGATTGGATCTTTGCTTGTTGTTACGTCTTTTGTTCAGGCTGATGAAAAATGTACTGCACTTCTCAACCTCGAGCTCGATGACACTGTTATAACTGCAGCGGGGGTAACGTCTCCCTCAAGTGCACCGGAAGAGATATCCACTCTTGCGGGTAAGCCCAACGTGTTTGGTACCTCTACAATCACTTTGTCAAAACCGTTTTGTCGTGTGACCGCCACGATTAAATCCACGGTGAAGTCCAATATAAAAATTGAGGTATGGTTGCCGTCACCTGACCAATGGAATGGAAAGTACCTTGGTACTGGCAATGGTGGGGCAGCGGGGCGAATGTTGTACACGTATCTGGCGAGCGGGCTGGAGCGTGGCTATGCCACTGCCCATACCGATATGGGGACCAGCACTCCGGAAGGCCCACCCGGTTTTGATTTCGGGGTCGGTGAATTAGAGAAGGTAAAGGACTGGTCCTGGCGTTCTACTCACCTTATGACTGTCAAGGCAAAGAAAATTGTTTCTGCTTATTATCGTGAATCGTCAAAAAACAGCTATTTTTATGGCTGTTCTACCGGCGGGCACCAGGCGCTGGCCGAGGCGCAAAAATATCCACAGGACTACGACGGCATTATCGCCGGCGCACCTGCACATAATCGTACTAACCTGCATATGAGTTTTCTCTGGGCTGCCAACGCCTGGCATCAAGCCGGACTGACGCCAGCCGACGCGGCGTTGGTGAACAGAAGCGTATTGCAAGCTTGTGATGGCATGGATGGTATTGTTGATGGTGTTCTCGATGATCCGCGCCGTTGCCAATTTGATCCCGGGCAGCTCTTGTGCGGCGACGACAGTAATAAAAGTTGTTTAAACAGCGACCAGGTCGATGCCTTGAGAAAAATATATTCAGGTCCGGTTGATCCTGCGACGGGTCAAGAGATATACCCGGGGATTACTCCAGGTTCCGAATCAGGTCTGTGGTGGTTGTTTAAACCCTACCAGGAAATGTGGGGCAAGCAGGGTGGATTGCTGGGCTGGTCAAACAGCTATCAATGGGAAAACAATGGCATGGATTTTGATTTCGACAAAGACGCCAAACAATTTAATGAAAGCCTCGGGCCATTGGTAAACTACACCGACGCTGAATTAACAGGTTTTCGCAAACGAGGTGGCAAATTGTTGCTATCCCACGGCTGGGCGGACAGCCTGATTCCGGCGCAGGATCTGGTGAATTACTATGAACAAATTGAAGGCAAGGCAGGTAGTAGGGAAGAAGCCCGTAAATTTGCGCGCCTTTTCACCGTGCCAGGTCTGAGGCACTGCTCAAGAGGCCCTGGCCCCAATCGTTTTGATCTGCTTTCAGCGCTGGATCGTTGGGTGAGTACCGGGCAACCGCCAAAACGGATTGTTGCAACAAAATTCAGGGACGACGACCCGACTCAGGGGGTAGCCAAAACCCGACCGCTCTGCGCCTATCCGAAAGTGGCGCGATGGAATGGCACGGGCAGTGTCAACAGTGCAGACAATTTCAGCTGCGTTTCACCCTGACTGTCCCCTCGGGTTCAGGCATTTGATATCGGTCGGTTGCGTACCGGGCAGGGGAGGGACACCCTGACCCGGTTGGCAAACGGGTGAATCTTCGTTGATAATTGCCCGCAAACGCCAGAAAACCCACATTCTCATGAATCAATCGTTTAGCAACAATCTCAAATTGCTGTGCAGTCACTTCGGGTCAATTTCTGATGTCTGTCGGCGCATAGGTATCAATCGAACCCAGTTCAATAAATACCTCAGCGGCCAGATTGTTCCGTCGGCCCGTAATCTGAAGCGTATTTGTGATTTTTTCGGCGTTGAGGACCATGAAATTCTTGGCCCCAACGAAGAGTTTCGCAAAATTATCGCAGCCAGCGGTTCGGTTGATCGCGCCGAGCAACGTGACTCCTTTTTCAGTAAATTGCAAGCCGCATCATCAGCCAGTGTTTCGCCCATGCAAAATTACGTTGGCTACTACTACGAGTACTATTTTTCTCTGGGGTTTCCCGGAAAGATACTCAAATCACTGGTGCAGATGTATCCGCATGAGGGGCAGCTTGCTTACACCAGAATCGAACGGTTGGTGGGGATGGATGTTCGCGGGAGTTCATCGCACTGTAAATACGAAGGCAGAGTGCTGTTTCTGAAAGACCGGATCACTCTGATCGATATGGAACAGCTTACCGGCAATGAGGTTACCCAGACCGTTTTATACCCGGCCTACCTCAACAAGATAGATCGACTGATGGGTATCAAACTGGGTGTGTCGGCCAGAAGCAGCCGCGAGCCAGCGGCTACCCGTGTGCTCTACCAGTATCAGGGCGCCTCGTGCAGTTTTCGCAAGCTGTTTCGGGAGTGCGGCCTCTATGATGCCGACAGTATGCTGATTGACCGCGATATCAAAGAGCTGATCAGCAATGACAAGGACGATAACGATTCCTTGTTTTCGGCGCGGATATAGACATCTCAGGGCTATCAATACCCGCTTTTGCACATAAATGGCGCACTATGTGCGCCATTGTGCGCCACCTGAGAAGTTCCCGTCGCAGCCTCAGGCACTCATAATGCTGACTTCTTTCCGGCGAGTTGTTGGTTTTAAGTGCTCGCCTCGCACAGAGATGTGTACCCGTCAAAAGACTTTGTTCGCCTTCAAGCCTGCTATGGTGATGGCAGCCTGAACATCTTCAATGAGGATCCAAAATGAAGAAGATATCCACTTTGCTACCTGATATTTCGGTTCGCACAAAACGTACGTTAGTGTTGACCGGCGCCCTGGTTTCACTGTGTGTCGGTACGTCTGCCACCGCCGGTTCGGCATCCACCGCCGCACAGGATGCACGCATTGATAAGGTTTTTGCCGAGTGGGACCACAACGATTCACCAGGGTGTCGAGCCTTTGCGTTTCAGGATGGCGACATCATTCTGAACAAGGGTTACGGCATGGCCGACCTGGAATGGAACCAGCCGATTGGCCCGGACACCGTATTTTACCTCGCCTCAACCTCCAAACAGTTCGCGGCGGCCAGCATTGCCTTGCTGGTGCTGGACGGCAAGCTGGATATGGAAGACGACGTTCGCAAGTACATTCCTGAACTGCCCGATTTTGGCAAGACGATTCGAGTCAAGCATCTGGTGCATCATACATCGGGCTTGCGCGACCTGTTCGGGCTCAAAATGATTCGCGGCGACCTGTTGCCCGGGCTGGGTGGCAACCAGGAACTGGTGGAGTTGATGAGCCACCAGACCCATCTCAATTTTGACCCCGGTACTGACTGGTCCTACAGCAACAGCGGGTATGTGTTGATGTCGGTGCTGGTGGAGCGCGTGTCCGGCAAAACCCTGGCGCAATTTGCCGACGAGCGCATCTTCAGGCCGCTGGGCATGACGCGAACACACTTTGACGACAACCACCGAAAAATTGTGCGTGAGCGAGCGCGCAGTTACATCAAGGGGGAAAACGGCGAATGGTTGCGTTGGGTAAAAGTGATTGACGCCACCGGTGACGGCAACCTGTTGTCGACGGTCGCGGATTTGCAGCGCTGGGACGAAAACTTTTATAACCCGAAAGTGGGTGGCAAGGAATTTATCAATTTGATACAAACTCCAGCCACGGGCCGGGTTATGGGCAATGCCAAATACGCTTTTGGTCTTGCTGTAGACGACTCTTATCGCGGCTTGAACACCGTACATCACGGTGGCTCTTTTATGGGCTTCCGTATTCAGCTAATGCGCTTTCCAGACCAGCATTTTTCGTCGGGCGTGTTGTGCAATGCAGGCAACGTAAATTCAACAGAATTGTCGTATCGCATAGCGGATATTTACCTGGAAGATCAACTGGGGCCAGAAGAGAAAAAAGAGGATAAAAAAACCGATAATAATAAAAATGTTGCATCGAACATGTCATCGACAGACATGGGAAAATTTGTTGGCACATACTACAGTCCGGAACTGGATGTGGAAGCAAATGTCGACGTGAAGAACGGCGAAATGACAATATCCGGCACTGGAATTCTGAACGGAAAACTGATTCCCCTGGCCGGTGGAAAGCTGGCGCTGGAGTACGCCAACAAGCGTCATCCCCAAGCCCCCGATGGTGACGTAGTCGCCGTCACGGGGGAGTCTGGACAGGTAGAGGCGCTGGTTATGGATCTGGGTGGTATCAAGAACTTCCATATGAACAAAACCCGCTGACCTGTACCAAAACAGCCATAAATGACAATCTATGGCTGTTTTTTTCACACCTGAATGGCAAGTCATCGAGCTTGCCATCGCCTCTTCTGCGGCCCTGCAGAACTCTCGACAGAATTGTGTCAAAATCTACCTTTCCAATATGTCATTGACCATAGTGGCCCCTTCTTGATTGTGGGTTATATGGTCAAAGCCCCTCACTCAAACAAAACGGGCGCTGGATTTGATAGATAAAACCCTGCTCATACTGTTGGCGCTGGTGTACATCGCGATGCTGTTCACCGTTGCCTGGCGGGCAGACCGGCAAAAAAGCTGGTTGCAAAGGTTTCGGCCATTAATTTACAGCCTTGCTCTGGCCGTATACTGCAGTTCCTGGACATTTTTCGGCGCCGTTGAAGAAGCGATTGCGAATAACTGGAGTTATTTGCCAATTTATCTGGGGCCGGCGCTCCTGTTTTTGCTGGGTGGCGGGTTGTTGTCAAAACTGGTGGCGGTAGGCGAGCGTCACAAAATCACTTCGGTCGCTGATTTTATTGGCTCGCGTTATGGAAAAAGCCAATGGTTATCGGCACTGGTCACTGTGTTGGCCATCATCGGCTCGCTGCCTTATATCGCATTGCAATTGCGTGCGGTGGCGATGATCTGGGATGTGCTGGCCGTGCCCGCCGAGACGCACCAATTTACGGTAGATTCTGCACTGGTTACTGCGCTTTTGATGGGCGCATTTGCCATGTGGTTTGGTACTCGCCACCTGGAAGGCCGAGAGCGCAATCGGGGAATGATGGCGGCAATAGCCCTGGAATCGGTGGTGAAACTGCTGGCTTTTATGGCGGTGGCGCTTGTGGCCATCTGGTGGCTCTGGCGCCACCTGCCAACCGTTGATCCGGCTCAGGTTTGGGTCGCAGGTGGTTGGCAACATTCGCCAAACTGGATCAATTACAGCACCCAGACACTGTTGGCGGCGCTGGCCATTCTGTGTTTGCCCAGACAATTTCACATGGCCGTTGTCGAGTTTCAGAGCCGCGAGGACTTGCAGCGGGCGCGATGGGTTTTTCCCGCTTATCTCCTGTTGTTTGCATTGCTGATATTGCCGGTTGCCTTTGCCGGTGATTATCTGGTGCCGACAGGTGAGAACGGCGAAAGCCTGGCGCTCACTTTACCCATGCTGGAGGGGCATGCCTCGCTTGCCATGCTCGCTTTTCTGGGGGGCTTTTCGGCGGCTACCGGAATGGTTGTAGTGGCTTCTGTCGCGCTGGCGATCATGATATCAAATGAACTGGTAGCGCCGTTATGGCTAAAGTTTACGCCCAGCCGAGTGCTGGCGATAACGTCGCTTGGCAACCATCTTCGCTTAATACGGCGCATTAGCATTGTTGTGCTGTTGTTGCTGGCCTGGCTGGTGCACAGGGCCATTGCCGACACCAATGGCCTGGCGGCTATTGGCCTACTGGCGTTTGCCGCAGCTGCGCAGTTGGCGCCAGCCATTATCGCCGCGCTTTACTGGCGGCGTGCCCACCGCTACGGCGTGCTTGCCGGTTTGATTGCCGGCTACAGTTTGTGGTTTTTCTGTCTGGCGTTGCCGGAATTGCAACCCGATCATCCGATTACGCAATCGGGCCTGTGGAATACCAGCTGGTTGCGGCCACAAAACCTGTTTGGCACCGGCGCTCTCGATCCGCTCAGCCATGGGGTTTTCTGGAGCTTGCTGGTAAATATCCTGTTGTTTGCAGGGGTTTCGTTGCGTTGCCATCCGTCGAAAAATGATTTGATCCAGGCCGATGCGTTTCTTGTTGTGAGTCAGAGTGGAGATGAGGCAGCAGAGCCCGAGGACTTTGAATCGACACCTGTTCACATGGACCAGATTCGCAGCCTGATGGAACCACTGGTTGGCAGAAACCGTTTGAATGAAATCTGGGCCGATTTTGAACAGCGTTTGGGGCAGCGCCTGTTGCCCGACGATTGGGCGCCGGGTTTTGTTGTGCAAGAAATTCGGACCGTGCTGGCGGGAATTATGGGCGCGGCAACGGCAGAACGAGCGCTGGAATTACTGTACAGCAACAAACCACTGGAAGCAGAAGATTTTGCTGGTCTGATAAATACAACCTCTCAGCAACTTCATTTTAGCCAGCATTTGCTGCAAACCACGGTAGAAACCATGAGCCAGGGTATCAGCGTGGTGGATGCCGACCTTCGGCTGGTAGCCTGGAATGAACATTATGCAAAACTGTTCAACTACCCCGATCATCTGCTTTATGTCGGTTGCCCGGTGCAGAAGCTTTATGAATACAATGCTGCCATGGGAATTTACGACGATTTGGGTGAATTGGGAGTAAAGGGGGCGATTCAGCGTCGTGTCGAAATGTTGCGAAGCGGTGGTGTGCATCGTTTTGAACGGCAATTGCCAAACGGTGTTGTGGTGGAGGTGCAAGGTAATCCAATGCCTGGTGGCGGTTTCGTAACGACATACAATGACATCAGCAGTTACAAAACGGCGCTGACCGAGCTGGAAGAGGCGCGTCAAACGCTGGAGTTGAGAGTTACCGAGCGCACTCGCGAGTTGCGCGAACTGCACGCCGGTAAAACCCGGTTTTTGGCACACACCAGCCACGATTTGCTGCAACCTGTGAGCGCAGCGCGCTTGTTTACCGCTGCTCTTGAACAAAAAATGACAGCAGATAACGTCATGGCCCTGCGCGATGACGTGAATCGCATAGACAATGCTCTTGCTGCCGCAGAAGAATTGATCAAGGCCTTGCGCGAAATTTCCAGGCTGGATACGGGAGATCTAACACCGAAACCGGAGCACTTTCAGATTAATGAGTTACTGCAAACATTGGTGCAGGAGTTCGCGATGCAGGCCGAAGCTCGCGATCTGGAACTGCGCTATCAACCTTGTTCGCAATGGGTGTACAGCGACCCGTATCTGTTGCGCCGTATTTTACAGAATTTTCTCAGCAACGCCGTGCGTTATACCCGGCGTGGCAAGGTATTGCTGGGCTGTCGCCGCCGTAAATCCAATGGTAAAACCGAATGTGAAAGCGGGGCGCTGGAAATTCAGATTTGGGACACCGGGCCAGGAATTCCCGCGGCGACACAGGCAAAAATATTTGATGAATTTGTTCGATTTTCGAATGGCAATGAGTCTGCTGATAAAGGTCTGGGTTTGGGCCTGGCGGTAGCCAAACGCAGCGCGAATTTGTTGCGACATCAGATAAATCTGGTGTCCAGCGCTGGCAGTGGAGCAATGTTTTCCATTATTGTGCCGTTGGGCAATCCGTTTTTGGCAAAGCATAAAACCGGTATAGCACCCGCGTCGGTGGGCAGCCTGTCTGGCATAACGGTGTTGTGCATCGATAATGATTCCTCGATTCTGGAGGCAATAAAAGATTTGTTGACAGGGTGGGGCTGTGAAGTGAATACGGCAACCGGATTGCAACAAGCTTTGGCCAGTATTGATGGTTCGACTATTGATAGTCCAGGAAGGCTGGATGTTGTTATTGCCGACTATCATCTTGACGATGGTGAGAATGGAATTGATGTACTGGATATTCTGGGGGAAAAAACAGATGTGTCCACTGCCATTTTGGTTAGCGCCGATATTTCTGGAACCTTGCGGGTAAAGGCCAAACAAAAAGGCTATTACTACCTTTCAAAGCCGGTAAAGCCAGCGGCCTTGCGCAGTATTATTTCGAGAGTTGGAAGTTAGAAGTTGGAAGTTAGAAGTTAAAAGAAGCAGATATTAAGATTTTTCCTTTTTCCCAAAGGTGGCGTTTGTAGACATTTTACAGGATATGCTTGATCGGGAATACTCGCCCAACTTCCAACTTCCAACTTCCAACTTCCAACTTCCAACTCAAAACCGACCGGGGGGCTCGAGGTCCAGCTGACTTATCGCCAAAGCAGCCTGAGTTCGTGAATTAACGCCAAGTTTGCGAAAAATAGCGGTAAGATGAGCTTTGACGGTTGCTTCGGTTATATTCATTTCATAGGCTATCTGCTTGTTAAGCAGGCCGGCTGCCAGCATGTTAATAACGCGAAATTGTTGCGGGGTGAGTGAGGCAATGACATCGGCGATACTTTTTTGATCACCGTCGATCATTGTCGATCGCTGTTCCAGTTTGGCGGGTAGCCATATATTGCCAGCCAGCACCTGAACGATGGCCTGTTGTATAATGTCTGTGGTAGCAGATTTTGGTAAAAAACCTGCCGCACCGTAATCGACAGAACGGCGTATAACGTCGCTTTGTTCATTGGCGGAAACCACCATAACCGGCAGTTCGGGATATTGACCGTGAATATAGATCAGCCCGCTAAACCCGTGTGCGCCCGGCATGTGTAAATCCAGTAGCAGGAGATCAATATCATGATGTGCAGCTGTGCGTTGCTGCAAGCTATCTATATCACTGACTTCAATGACTACACAATCGGGAAAAAGGCTGCACAAGGTTTGCTTCATTGCTGCACGAAACAGGGGGTGGTCGTCGGCCACGATAAAGGTATAGCGCGAGTTTTCGTCGGGCGAATGTGAGTGTGTCGCCATGATATTTCTGACCTTGTAAAAAATGTCAGTATACCGCAGGGCCCGGCGTGTCCAAACTGGTAAGTCCAAACCGGTAAGTCCAAACACGCAAGTTCAGGCACGCAAGTCCACGTACGTGAGTTCAGGCCGGCGCATTCCCGTTGCGTACCGGAGCCAGGTAGACATTTGCAGGAATAGTGTTTATCCTCCTGACGCTCAAGCTTTGCAGTTTCGGCCGTCCCTTCGTCAGCAAACCTGTTTCCTTTTTTTGGCCACCTTTCACACAAGTTTTACATTCAGACAGGAAGACCTACATGTCCAGATTATTGTCGACACTCATGTTGCCCGGAATTCTGATTGCTCTGTTTGCCTTGTCCGTTCAGGCAAAAGACACAAACCTGAATAACACCTTTATCGATAGCGAATTGCTGAAAGGACGCGTATACCGCTCCATAGGTCCTTATCGGGGTGGGCGGTCTGCGGCAATTACCGGTGTCGCGGATGATGACAACACGTTTTATTTTGGCGCTACCGGTGGTGGTGTCTGGCGCACTGTTGATGCGGGCATGAATTGGGAAAATATTTCCGACGGTTATTTTGGCGGCTCTATCGGTTCGGTTGCCGTAAGCGAATGGGATACCAACATTATCTATGTTGGCGGTGGTGAAGTCACTGTGCGTGGTAACGTTTCCCACGGGGATGGTGTTTGGAAGTCGCTGGACAAGGGTAAAACCTGGCAGCATATGGGATTGTCGGACAGCCGCCGTATACCCCGTATCAGGATTCACCCCAAAAACCCTGATCTGGTCTATGCGGCAGTACTTGGCCATCTTTATGGCCCGAACGAAGAGCGAGGTGTGTATCGTTCCAGAGATGGTGGGCGGAACTGGGAAAGGATTTTGTATGTCAGTGACGTTGCCGGTGCCGTGGATTTGGTTATGGATCCAAATAATCCGCGCATTCTTTACGCCAGTACCTGGAAAGTAAAACGCACACCTTATTCACTGGAAAGTGGCGGCGAAGGTTCAGCGCTGTGGAAGTCAACAGACGGTGGTGACAGTTGGGTCAATCTAATGGATAACGATGGCATGCCCGAAGGCACTATTGGCATTATCGGTGTCACGGTGTCTCCACAAAATTCAGAACGCATATGGGCAATGATTGAAGCAAAGGAGGGTGGTTTATTTCGGTCTGAAAATGGCGGTGAAACCTGGGCGCGTGTTAATGATGAGCGCAAATTGCGTCAACGGGCCTGGTATTACACCCGTGTTTATGCCGACCCCGCAGATGTAGACAGTGTTTATGTGGTCAATGTACAACTATGGAAGTCCAAAGACGGCGGAAAAAGCTTTACTACCTTTGAGAACCCTCCGCCACATGGCGACCATCACGATTTGTGGTTAAACCCCAATAACCCTACCCGCATTGCATCGGCAAATGACGGTGGCGGGCAGATTTCGGTGGATGCAGGCAACTCGTGGTCAACGTATATGAATCAGCCGACGGCGCAATTTTATCGTGTTACCACAGATGACAGTTTTCCCTATCGCATCTATGGCGGTCAGCAGGATAACTCGACAGTCAGAATTTATCACCGCAGCAGTTCTCCGGTAATCGGTTTGTCTGATTGGGAACCCACGGCGGGCGGTGAAAGCGCCCATATTGCCCCTCGTCTCGACAACCCCGATATTGTTTACGGCGGATCGTATGATGGCTTGCTGGTGCGCCTCAATCACGACAACAATCAGAGCCGGCAAGTTGATGTCTGGCCCGACAATCCGATGGGCAAGGGCGCGGGAGAGTTAAAATATCGCTTTCAGTGGAATTTTCCCATCTTTATCAGCCCCCATGACAACAACATACTTTATACGGCCGCTAATCATTTATTTAAATCAATCGATGAAGGTCAAAGCTGGCAAGAGATCAGCGGGGATTTGACGCGCAATGACATCAGTAAAATGGGTTCGTCCGGAGGACCCATTACCCAGGACAACACCTCGGTTGAATACTACGGCACTATTTTTGCAGCGCTGGAATCTCCTCACGAAGCTGGTGTGTTGTGGACGGGCAGTGATGACGGTCTGGTTCATGTCAGTCGCGATGCTGGCGCCACCTGGACAAATGTAACGCCACCCAAAATGCCTGAGTGGATGCAAATCAACAGTATTGAAGCCGACCCGTTTAACCCGGGTGGATTGTACCTTGTGGGCACGCGCTACAAGCTGGATGACTTTAAACCCTATATATACAAGACGGAAAACTACGGTAAAACCTGGAAGTTGCGAGTCAAGGGAATTGATGAAAATCATTTTACTCGAGTCGTGCGAGCCGATCCTCATCGCCAGGGGCTTCTGTTCGCCGGTACAGAAAACGGGGTGTATATTTCATTTGACGACGGAAAAAAATGGCATGCATTTCAGTTGAATTTACCGCAAGTGCCAATTACAGACCTCGCGATTAAGGAAAAAGATCTTGTTGTCGCTACGCAAGGGCGTTCATTCTGGATTTTGGATGACCTCAGCTGGTTACAACAGTTCGACGAACGGCACACAGGCAATGTGCACTTGTATGAACCGAGAGACAGTTATCGTTTTGAGGGGTACGTTTCCAAAAATCCGCGCAACGCAGGGGCAAATCCGCCCAATGGTGTGTATCTGGACTTTTTCCTGAACGAAGTGCCTGAAAAGAAAAAAAGCAATGCCAAAGAAGAGGCTGAAAATGACGATGCTGTAGTGCAAAGTGAAGAAAAACCCATTGTATTGATAATTATGGATCAGCAAGGCAAGGAAATACGTCGATTCAGTACGGCAGCAAAGGAAGACAAGGACAAGTTGAATGTGCAAAAGGGTCTGAATCGTTTTGTGTGGGACATGCGGTATCCCGATGCCAGTGATTTTGAAGGCATGATTGTTTGGGCTGGCGGTACCACCGGGCCCAAGGTGGTTCCAGGAAAATACAGTGCACGGCTTGAAGTGGGTGATGTAAAGCAAACAGTGTCGTTTACTATCTTGAAAGACCCCAGGGTTGCTACGACGCAAGCGGACTTTCAGCAGCAATTTGATTTTCTGCTGGCAGTCAATGACAAGATAAGTGAAGTGACTGGTGCAATTTCGAATATGCGTAAGATGCGCGATCAGATTGCACAGGTGACTGACGGTATGAAAAACGACAAAGTCAGGTATAAAGAAGTACTCAAGGCTGCAAAATCCTTAAAAGACAAATTATCCGATATAGAAAAAAACTTGTACCAGGTTAAAAATCGTAGCCCGCAGGATCCGCTGAACTTTCCCGGAAAATTACTCAATTCTTTGATGGGCAGCAAATCGGTCGTGTCTATGGGGGATTATCCTCCCACACAACAAGCGATTAACGTCAGGAATCAGGTGGTTCGAAAAATTGATGTACAACTGGCGCGGCTGAAAGGAATATTGTCAGTCGATGTCAAGGCCTTTAATGCTTTGATAGCGGATCAGAATCTTCCGGCACTGAGGCTGGATAATAAAAACGTAATAACAAGGTAGCCCCTGATTAAAGTCATTCCCGCGAAGGCGGGAATCAATAAGCTGTTGATAATTGGACTCCCGCCTTCGTGGGAGTGAGAAATGTTGAATTAATCAGAGCTTTCCAGGTTATTAATTTCGTTGTTGCCAGCCGCTACCAGGTTAAATGGTAGCGGCCGGGAGCCGGATAACGGGCAGGGTATTTATTTGGAATAATTAATTTGGCTGGAGTCTGATTTTCCGGGTTAAGGAGTGCTTGCAGGTTTTACGTCGCCTAGCTGGTATTTGCGGTACAGTCCTCGAAACTGGTTGTAGCTCAGTCCCAGCTTCTTTGCTGCCTCCTTTTGACGAAATTGAGATTCTTGCAAAACTTTTGTCAGCAGGGTAATTTCAAAATCTTGTACTGCATCAGCAAAGTTCATCGTTTTTTTATCAAGTTCGGTTTTGTTTGTGTCGGAAATGTTTTCTGTCGGTTCGACAGGCCCTGTTTCTTGTGGTGGAGGTTCTGTTGTTTCAAACGGGTTAATAACTACTTGAGCAATGGGGCGGTTTTCGTTATTCCATCGATAGACGGAACGTTCTATTGTATTTTTTAGTTCCCGTATGTTGCCGGGCCAGCAGTAATTCAATAGCATTTTGATGGCAGAGCGACTGAAACCAGGAAATAATTCCCATCCAAGCTCATGGCTCATGCGTATTGCGAAATGATTAGCCAGTTCCTCAATATCGTCTTTCCGGTTTCGCAGTGATGGCAAATGGACGATATCAAAGGTGAGTCGGTCCAGCAGGTCGCTGCGAAACTCATTGCGTTTGGCCATGGCTCTCAGGTCGGCATTGGTGGCTGCCACAATTCGCACATCTGCAGTTAACGTTTTTTGCCCACCGAGACGTTCATATTCCCCATATTCAATTATTCGCAATACCTTTTCCTGAACCCTTGCCGGCATGGTGCCCAGTTCGTCCAGAAATAGCGTGCCACCTTCTGCTCGCTCGAAACGACCGTGATGAATTCGAGTGGCGCCGGTAAAAGCGCCGGGCTCATAACCAAACAGTTCCGACTCCAGCAAACTGTCGGTAAATCCTGCGCAGTTGACCTTAACCAGCGGCTTCTCCCAGCGGGGGGACAGGTAGTGGAGACGTTCGGCCGCAATTTCCTTGCCGGTGCCGCGTTCGCCCAGAATCAACACCGCCCGGTCGATGGGTGCAAGCCGGGATATGTGGTCCAGAGCCTCCAGCCAGGCAGAGGATTTGCCGATAATTTTATCTGAAAACATTTAATTGGTTAAACTAGCCATTATTGAGTGGTAATAAATAACATAATGAGGTCAAATAAACCAATTATTTTGCTCTGTATTTAAAAAAACGAATGAAATCAAATGGTTATGTTTTTGGCACGATATGTGTAATAAGAAATACAAGTTCCAGAGCATGGGACACAACATTCCGGGTCATGAAGCGTTTGTCCCGGTTTATCAACGGCCAGCAGAGGTAGAGAACATGGAAACCAAAAAGGTACTTCGCAAAGTGGATCTTGTTGTGCTTGCGCTGTTGTTGGGGGCCGCCATTCTGTGGGATACAGATATGTTTGGCTGCGTTGAAACAGAATTTGTATCCATTGATACCATGGAAACCCTGTATTGGGTGCTGGGATACACGCTTTCCATGTTTTCCATTTAGTTTGTTAAAGATTCAGGAGATTAGAGCATGAGTATTTTCTCGCGCATGGCAGACATCATTAATTCCAACTTGAATGCAATGCTGGATAAGGCGGAAGATCCGCAGAAAATGATCAGGATGATTATTCAGGAGATGGAAGAAACTCTGGTTGAGGTACGCAGTTCATCTGCCCGGGTAATCGCCGACAAAAAAACGGCGCAACGGAAAATAGAGCGCGCCCGGTATGATGCAAGCAGTTGGGAAGACAAGGCAAAGTTGGCGATAAGTAAAGGGCGTGAGGACCTCGCCAGGGCCGCGCTGGCAGAAAAACAGGCCATCATGGATGAAGTCTCGGTTGTGGAAGCAGAACTGGTTGCGCTGGATGATCATCTGGAGCAATTGACAGAAGAGGTTAGTCAATTGCAGCAAAAGCTTAACGACGCCAAGGCTAAACAGAAAACCCTGTTGATGCGTACTCAGACGGTCAATGACCGAATCAAGGTCAAACGTCAGATGCAGCGCGACGCGCTGGATGACGCCTTTCATAAATTCGAGCACTTTGAACGGCGTATGGATCAGCTTGAAGGGCAAATGGAATCCATGGACATCGGACGGGAAGGCAGTGGAGATTTGGCTGCCGAAATAGATGGTCTGGCGGAGGACGACCGAATCAGCAGCGAGCTTGAGCGGCTCAAGCAGCAGATGAGCCAGCACAAGGGCAGCGCTGGTAGCGAATAGCCCGGGTTTGCATTATAACTTTTATGAAAACAAGTATTTTGCATGTGCAAGGACCGGTTCTGGAAAATACGACGTTCAAATCGTCAATACAGAAGCGTGTGTTCAGGAAAGGAGTGGCTTAGATGCTGTCCCTCAATATATTTTGGCTTATCCTGGTTTCCGCGGTACTGTTGCTGTGTGTCGTGGCGCCAATATGGATAGTAATGCACTACTTGCGCGATTAACCCGGGGGGTAGCTCTATGTCGTTTTTTTTTCTGGTACCAATAATCCTGTTTTTAACAATAGTCGTACCCACATGGATTGTTATGCATTACGTAAGTTTGAGCCGCGCCAGAAAAGGGCTCGACGAAGAGAGCCATCAAGCCCTTGAAGATATGCTGGAAACACTGGACGCCCTGTCCGAGCGCATCGAGACGCTGGAGTCCATTCTAAATGAAGAGCATCCGCGCTGGCGCAAAGACAACGCGCGTGTTCGCGGAGAGTAGGAGAGCTGTAATGACCAGAGAACGCTATCATCGACACCACCGCAGCGGGCAGAACGGGCATGGTCATAGCCGTCTCGAACGCAGCCGAAAATCCGGTTGGAACATGAATCTGTACCGTATTCCCGAGAGAGGCAAAATAGCCGGTGTTTGTGCTGGTATTGCTGACCATTTTGACTTTGATGTATGGGTGGTCAGGCTGATTTTTATTGGCCTGTTTTTTGTGTTTGGCGGGTTGATGCTGGTGTTGTATATCCTTGCCTGGATCTGTTTGTCGCCCAGGAGCGATGATTCGGTGGAGGCCTGCGAATACGACGAAGAGCGACATGCCTGGCGACGCAAAACCCTGTTCAAGCATGCCTCCAGCCCGTCGCTCAGGGTGCAGCGTGCCCGGCAGCGATTAAATCGCGCGGTGCGGCGCATCGAGGATATGGAAGCCTATGTGACGTCGCGACAATATGAGCTTAACAGGAAACTGTCCGAGATCGACAATTAGTCTTGACAAGTCCCGATACCGCATAGTGCAGTGGTTTGGGCTGCGCAAAAGCAGCATTGTTTCATTTGTTATAAACAATTGCCCTGTTGTAGTGACATAGACAGGGCGTGTGTCCTTTCATTTTTTGGTGGATAGCATACATTGAATGGTTTGTTTGCTTCGACCAATGTCTACATTCTATTCCCTCCTCCCTCTGATAAATTAGCTGTCTTTGTCAGGCTATCAGGAAGTAGTTGTGACCCTTGAAGATCATGCAAGAGCCAGAGCCTATTGGCGCGAGAATCTCGCGTTGATGTTGAAATTGCTCGCTATATGGGCCCTGGTGTCTTTTGGTTTTGGTATCGTTTTTGTTGATGTACTTAACAGTATAAAACTGGGCGGCTTCAAATTGGGTTTCTGGTTTTCCCAGCAGGGCTCCATTTACGTATTTGTGGTATTGATTTTTGTGTATGCAGCAAAAATGAATAAGCTTGATCATAAATATAACGTGTATGAAGATTAGGGGTTCCCTGGGCTGTGAGTATTCAAACATTAACCTTTCTGATCGTTGGCGCCAGCTTTTTGCTTTACGCTGGTATTGCGGTGTGGGCTCGCGCGGGATCAACCAAAGATTTTTACATCGCTGGCGCTGGCGTGAATCCGGTTGCCAATGGTATGGCAACTGCGGCTGACTGGATGTCAGCGGCGTCATTTATCTCGATGGCCGGTTTAATTTCCTTTATGGGCTATGATGGTGGCGTTTACTTGATGGGTTGGACCGGTGGCTATGTGCTATTGGCCTTATGCCTTGCGCCGTATCTGAGGAAATTTGGTAAATTTACAGTTCCCGATTTTATCGGTGATCGCTATTACTCCCGCACTGCTCGTACTGTCGCTGTTATCTGTGCCGTATTTATCTGCTTTACTTACGTGGCAGGTCAAATGCGCGGGGTGGGAGTAGTATTTTCGCGCTTTTTGGAAGTGGATATAGTTACGGGTGTATTGATTGGTATGGGGGTAGTGTTTTTCTACACTGTTCTCGGCGGTATGAAAGGTATCACCTATACACAGGTGGCGCAATTTTGCGTACTGATTTTTGCCTACATGGTGCCTGCCATTTTTGTTTCCCTCATGATGACGAACAACATTGTGCCGCAACTGGGTTTTGGCGATGTGCTGAGTGATGGCTCGGGCACATTTTTACTTGATAAACTGGATGGCTTGTCAAAAGATCTGGGCTTTCAGGCCTACACCGAAGGCAGCAAAAGCACTGTCGATATGTTTTTTATTACCGCAGCCCTGATGTTTGGTACGGCTGGTTTGCCTCATGTAATCGTACGTTTTTTTACCGTCAAAAAGGTTCGCGATGCGCGAAAGTCCGCAGGTTGGGCCTTGTTGTTTATTGCCTTGTTGTATACCACGGCACCTGCAGTGGCAACCTTTTCCCGTGTGAATATGATTACCACAATCAATGGCGTTGATGGCCAGGGTACACCGTATGCTGCAGCGCCAGGTTGGATAAACAACTGGCAAAAAACAGACTTGATCAAATGGGACGACAAAAATAATGACAGTCGAATGTTCTACTCTGGCGATGAACGTAACGAAGTACAGGTAGATCGCGATATTATTGTGCTGGCCAGCCCGGAAATTGCCGATCTGCCGCTCTGGGTTATTGCATTGATGGCAGCAGGCGGCATAGCAGCAGCACTGTCTACGTCGGCAGGTCTGTTGCTGGTTATATCCGCATCTGTTTCTCATGATCTGCTGAAACGAAATTTCATGCCGAATATTTCGGAAAAAAGGGAGCTGCTCTTTGCTCGTAGTGCAGCGGCTATTGCTATTATTGCAGCAGGCTATCTGGGCGTGCATCCACCAGGTTTTGTTGCGCAGGTGGTGGCCTTTGCTTTTGGTCTGGCGGCTTCGTCCTTCTTTCCGGCGATTGTGATGGGGATATTTTCCAAAAACATGAACAGGGAAGGTGCTATCAGCGGTATGGTGACGGGTATTTTGTTTACCGGAATCTACATTATTTACTTTAAATTTATTAATCCTGCTGCTAACAGCGCAGAAAACTGGTGGTTTGGCATTTCACCAGAGGGTATTGGCACGGTAGGAATGATGCTGAATTTTGTGGTAGCAATAGCCGTTAATCGTGTAACAAAAACTTCACCTGTGCATGTGCAGGAAATGGTAGAGAGTATTCGTATCCCCAGTGGCGCTGGACCGGCTCGGGAACATTAAGGTCCTGAAAATGAGAAATTATCCCTAACAGGTCCCGGTGTGACTTCATACCCGCTTGTCTTTAGCTATTCTTTTTACTTTACACTGCTCTTCAAAAAGGTCATGTAATGTCTGATAAATTGCCACTTGCTCCTTCAGAAAAAACACTCGAACAGCAACAATCGAGACGGCGTTTTATGCAGAATTCTGCCGGTGTCTTGCTGACGTCGTTTGGCGCTGGTGCAGCCCCCTCATTGTTGTCACCAGCTGCCAGCGCGAATGTTGCTGCAAGAGATTGCCTTGCACACAGCCCGAGCAGAGATGAACTACTGGCCCGTTACCAGCGTGCGGAGGTCTTGAAACAGGGTTTTTCCAATCGACGCCTGGTTCTCAACGCCACTCTTTTCCCTCATTGGATCGGTGATACTCACCAATTCTGGTATAAACGCGAGACAAAAACAGGAAAGGATTACAGGCTGGTGAATGTGGACACCGGTGATAGTCGAGCAGCATTTGATCACCGTCAAATGGCCTCGGAGCTGGCAAAGGCATTCGGGCAGCCGGTCGATGCCAAAGACTTGCCTGTTACCGATGTTGATATTGACTCCACGTTATCTGCTGTGCGATTTGACGCTTTTGATAAACGCTGGATTTTCGATGTTACCAGTGGGCATTGTCGGGCACTGAATCACTATGCAGAGGAAATGTGCATTTCACCGGATGGTAAGCGGGCGGTCTTTGTGCGTGATCATAATCTGTGGTTGCGTGATCTCGCCAGCGGCGATGAAAAACCACTGACACGGGATGGTGAAAAATTCCGGGTTTATTCCGGCACTCCAACCATTTATGGACGACAGGAGGCTTCGAGCCTTGAGGCAATATGGTCGCCGGACTCAAAATCTGTATTTACGTTACTTATCGATACTCGAAACCTTAAAGTCGGTCCGCCACTGGTGCAGCACGTGCCTAAGGATGGAAGCCTGCGTCCACGTATGTTGCGACCCGATCGTCGAGTGGCCTTTCCGCAAGACGATGACTTTGAGGGTTATGAATTTGTAGCAATCAATGTGGATACAGGTCGCATACAGATAGCAGACTATCCAAAGATTCCAATGTTTTACCCGCCTTATGTCGGCTTTTTTAGTGCGCAGCGCGGATGGTGGGACGACGACAACCGCCATACCTGGTTTCTTGCCCAGCAGCGTGGTGGCTTGACAGCCCGGGTTTTGAAGTTTGACACGTGGACTGGTCGCGTTGAAACGGTAATTGAAGAACGTGGGAAAACACCGCTGGTGCTGGCTCCCAATTCTCATCTCAAGCCTGTTGCCAGAGCATTGCCGGGCAATCGCGAGTTGATCTGGTATTCCGATCGCAGTGGCTGGTCTCATCTGTATTTGTACGACCTGAAAACCGGCAAGCTCGAAAATGCCATTACTCGCGGTGAGTGGAATGTGCGCTCGATTCTGCATTATGACTCGAAACGACGGGAGCTGTTTATACAAACTGCTGGTCGAGTGGCCGGGCGCAATCCATATTATTGCGACATTTGTCGAGTCAATATAGATACCGGTGAACTCACAGAAATTATTGCCAGTGATCACGATTATGTGGTTTGTAATCAACGCACTCGAATTTCTGCCGGTGACGAGAAGGCTCTCGGGGTTTCTGTCGATGGAGAATATATTGTTGCCACACGTTCCAGAGTGGATCAGTTGCCGGTTACGATGTTGTTAAATCGTGCGGGTAAACAAATGTTGCAAGTGGAGCATGCTGATGGCTCCGGGCTGCCAGCAAACTGGCGTTGGCCTGAACCGGTAATGCTGAAAGGTGCCGATGGTGAAACGGATATTTACGGCGTAATTTATCGGCCTTCTGATTTCACTCCAGACAAATCCTGGCCGGTGGTTGATTGTACGTTTTACAATTTGATACCGGTCGGCTCCTTTACCAATAACTCTGCGGGTAACTGGGGTTATTTGACACCGGCTATGATCGCCGAACTGGGTTTTATTGCAGTAACATTTTTTAATCGCGGCAACGATAATTTACGTGATAAAAAATTCAAAAATTTTGCTGATCCGGTATTACCTTTAAATCCGCTGCATTGGGTTCAGCACAACCTGGCAGACTCGGTGGCTGGTATTCAGCAGTTGGCACAGCGCTATTCCTGTATGGACATTAATCGCGTTGGTATTACTGACTTCGGCAGTGTCGCCAGCGCACTTTCCGGCTTGTTGGTACATCCTGACTTTTACAAAGTCGGGGTGAGCAGTTTTGCAGCCAGTGACCTGGATATGATCGCCTCCATGGGTCATTTTGACGATGACCGCCTCAAGCTGGAGGATCTGGCCGCCAATCTGCGCGGCAAACTGCTATTGATTCACGGCATGCTTGACGATGTTGTGCCAGTGGCGAGCGCATTTCGCATCGTCGAGGCCTTGCAAAAAGCCAATCGCGATTTTGACATGCTGCTGTTGCCAAATATGGGGCATGGCGCATCGGATTACGCAATACGCAGGCAGTGGGATTATCTGGTTGAGCACCTTCTGGATGTGGAACCGCCGAAAAATTTTAAGTTTGCTCAAAAAAGTGACAGGTAAAAATAAATCGTCCGGAGTTTTTGTGGTTTCACTTTCTTTTCGGCTGCCAAATATTTAGCAGGAATGATTATGTCAAAAAATAAAATTCCCGTTATCAAGTTAAATAATCAGACAGCGCAAGAACTGGAGCACCTTTCGCGGCGCCAGTTTTTAAAAAATTCAACAGGTTCATTGCTGGCGATTGGCGCTGCCTCGCAGATACTTCCAGGATCGGCTACAGCCAAACTCCCGGGCAATAAAAGTTGCACAAATGGCGCTAACGAGGCGCCTGGTGGGGTAAAACGCGAAAATATGCTGAGACGGTACCAGCGTGCGAAGGCGCTGGAGCAGGGGAGTCGCAATAAATTTGTTTTTAATTCGATGATATATCCCCATTGGATATCTGATAGTGACGCGTTCTGGTACCGCCGTGATTCCAGATTTGCTAAACGTTATCGATTGGTAGATGCAGCCAATGTGTCGAATGATGACGCTTTTGACCACAAGGGCTTGGCAAGGGCGCTGGAGCAGCAGACTGGACATGAGGTCGATGCTGACAATCTACCCATTACCAACATAGATATTATTTTATCGCCGCGCGCTGTAACTTTTTCGGCGTTTAACAAGAGCTGGTATTACGATGACGAACAAAAACGTTGTCGTGAAGTGGAGGTTTATGCCGAAAACTGGCGTGTTTCTCCAGATGGCAATTACGCCGTTTTCGTGCGGGACTATAACTTATGGCTGCGAAATTTACAGACCGGTCGGGAGCGCGCTTTAACCAGCGATGGTGAAAAATTCAAGGTCTATGCGGGTACTTCTACGGTTTTTGGTCGACAGGAACCTCCCAGCGTTGAAGCAATCTGGTCAGCGGACTCAAAAAAAGTACTTACTCTGGTTAATGATACTCGCGACATACAGGCTGGACCGCCTCTGGTAAAGCACGTTCCGGACGATGGCAGTCTGCGACCTGCTATCTTGAGGCCAGATCGACGCATGGCTTTTGCCGAGGATGATGAAATTGAGGGCTACCAGTTCCTGGCCATCGATATCAACAGTGGTCAAATTCAGCGTGCTGATTACCACCAAACTCCGACGTTTTATCCCCCATATCTGGGTTTTTTTACTGCTGAGCGGGGTTGGTGGAGCGACGACAGTCGTCATGCCTTGTATATTCATCAGGAGCGCGGCGGGCAAGTGGCGCGTTTATTGGAGTTCGACACCTTCACCGGTCACGTTCGGGTAGTCATTGAGGAAAAAACCGACACGCTGGTCAGTCTTGTGCCCAACACCCATTTAAAACCTCTGGCGCAGCCATTGCCCGCGAGTAACGAGCTGATTTGGTATTCCGATCGCAGTGGCTGGTCACACCTCTATTTATACGACTTGCGCACCGGTAAATTAAAAAATGCCATTACCAGCGGTAACTGGACGGTGCGTGGAATTTTGCATTACGACCCAAAACAGCGCGAGTTGGTTATTCAGACATCGGGTCGGGTAAGCGGGCGTAACCCTTATTATTGTGACATCTGCCGGGTAAATATCGATAGCGGTAAGCTGGTTACCATGGTAACCAGCGACCACGATTATGTGGTTTGTGATCCGCGCAGCAGGGTGTCTGCGAGTTATGCCAGGGCATTGGGTGTGTCGCCAAACGGTCGCTATGCGGTGGCAACCAGAACCCGCGTGGATCAGGTATCGGTCAGCGTGTTGATCGACCGCAATGGAAATAAGTTGCTTGACCTGGAGACGACAGATATTTCCGGGCTACCCGAAAATTGGCAGTGGCCAGAGCCGGTGATGCTGAAGGCCGCCGATGGTGAAACCGATATTTATACGGTTGTTTTCCGTCCATCCGATTTTTCACCCGACAAGTCCTATCCGGTGGTGGACAGCTCTTTCAGTTATCTGATTCCTACCGGCTCGTTTACCAGTAATCCCTTTGGTGACTGGACTTATCTTTCTCCGGCTGCGATTGCCGAGTTGGGTTTTATCGTGGTGATGAGTTGCACTCGCGGTAACGATTTTTTGCGAAACAAGGCGTTTAAGGATTATCAGGACCCGATATTGCCGTTAAATCACGCGATGCCGATCAGGTACAACATGGCAGATTCGGTTGCGGCTATCAAGCAATTGGCGCAGCGCTACCCGTACATGGATACGACGCGGGCAGGCGTTGCGGAAATGGGCAGTGTGCCCACAGGCATTGCCGGAATGTTTCTGTATCCGGAATTTTATAAGGTTGGGGTCGCTATGTTCCCAGGTTCTGATCCGGGCATCTTTGGCGCCATGGGGTTTGTCGAAGACGAGCTGCCGCGTCTCGAAGACATGGCGGACCGGCTGCGTGGCAAGTTAATGCTGATCCACGGCATGCTCGACGATGTCATGCCGGTGGCCCTGACCTTCCGCCTGGTGGAGGCTCTGCAAAAGGCCAATAAAAACTTCGATATGTTACTGTTGCCCAATATGGGGCACGAACTACCCCCCTATGCTGTGCGTCGCAAATGGGACTATCTGGTGGAGCACCTGCTGTGTGTCGAACCACCGGAAAATTTCGATCTTGCCACGGGTAACGACTGAGATCGACCTCTGAATCACGTACGGGGAATTTGTCTGGTCAAATTCCCCGTTTTTGTTGATCAATGGGGCAATTTCCGGCTTTTTGTACCCAAAGCCACACGCCTATCTTTATTTCCCCGGTGCGAACACCAAACCATCCCTGGGCTGGTCAAAAGCTCTCTGCAGGTAAGGTTTGCCCCATTTTTTTCGTTACTGCCTGTGGAATTGGCTGAAAAGGTGTCGGCTTAGAGCTGACGGGCATCAGAAATGCACAGATACACGCCTGTAACGGCCCGGAAATACTATTATGGTGTACATTATGGTAGTGGGGTGACGTAATGAAACGCGCCCACCCGAAGGCCAATAGTAGCTGGGGCCAGGTTCGTCGTGAGGTGAACCCGTTGGACCCGGACACTGATTCCGTGTGTGCAGAAAACTCTATGTCAGTTCAGGATTCCAACATTATTCCACTCGGCGCGCAGCGCAAGACCGCATCAGCACCGGTGCGAGCTATGGTGGAGCGAATCTTTCACAAATATCACCGGATTCTGATGAAATTTCTTCGCGACAGTCTGTTCGACAAGGACGAAGTCGAAGATGTGGCTCAGGAGGTGTACTACCGGATTTCCAGAAGACCTGATTTGGACAAAATTGACTACCCGAAAGCTTTTTTGATGAGAACTGCGAGAAACTTGCTAATTGATATGAACCGCTGTCGCCGCACTCAACAGGCAGAGGTATCTCCAGCAACTAAAGAGCTTGCCAATAGCGAGCTTATCTCTGCCGATACACCAGAGAGCATGCTCGGTAGTGAAGAGTTATTAAACACCTTGCAGGTTGCTCTTGCAGAGCTTAGTCCCAAATGTCAGGCAGTTTTTGTGATGCAGCGAATCGATGGCATTCCCTATAAACAGATCGCGTCTGAGTTGAACCTCTCACTGTCGATGGTGGAAAAGTACATGCGGCAGGCGCTCAAGCATCTGAAAGAGAGAACGGAAGAAAGTCATGTCGAATGATATCAACGTCAATTGTGGCATCAGCGATCAGGCAGTGGCCTGGTTCGCCAGGTTGCGGTCGGAAGACGTTAGTGAACAGGAAGTCGCTGAATTCAACCGCTGGCTCGAACTAAACCCGGACCATCAGCGGGAATTTAACAAGCTCGATAGTCTATGGATATCCGGCAAGGATTTACAGCATGCCCCACAGTTGACCAAATCCAGGCAGATTATTGCTCAACTCAAGGATGATGCGAAACGCACCAGAGCTGCAAGCAGGGTGTCGCGCACTCCACGGGCATGGTTGGCGGCGGCCATTGTGGTGGTGGCAGTAGCTGCCGGTTGGTGGCAATGGTTTGGGCAACAACCGGTTGAACAAACCGAACGCTTTTTCACCCGGCTTGGAGAGTTGAAAACCATCGCCCTTGACGATGGTACTACGGTTACTCTTAATACCCGCACTGCCCTGGACGTGACATTCCTGCCACAGCGACGCGAGGTCCACCTGTTGCGAGGTCAGGCGAGCTTTGATGTTGCTTATGATAGAGACAAGCCTTTTGTCGTTACCGTTGGCAATAGTCAGGTCAAGGTACTTGGGACGGTATTCGATATCTACAAACAGCGCGATAAATCGACGGTGACTTTGTTGGAAGGCGTGGTGGAAATTGCGAAAAAAACCTCCGCGCCTGATTCGGCACAGGCAGTACAGCAGCGTGTTCAGTTGAAGGCTGGTCAGCAGGTGGATGTGCTTGCGTCTGGCGAGCCACTACAGGTAAAAGCGGTGGAGCTTCATCAGGCCAGCGCATGGCACGAAGGCAAAATGAGTTTCAACGATACGCCGCTGTCGGCAGTAATTGATGAAGCCAATCGCTATTCTGAACTGAAGTTGCAATTGGCCGATAAATCTATCAGCGATTTGCCGATCACTGGTATCTTTAGTGCGGGACAAAGCGAGAACCTCGCGGGTGCGTTGAAAAGTTTGCACGGTCTGGGTGTTGAAAAGCTTGGTGATTGGACAATACTGATTTATCCAAATCAAAATCACATTGAAAAATGAATTAACGAGGTAAGGTTGGGTTGTGGTTTTTCGTTATTGTCAACGCATAACGATTTAACCAAAGGGGTATGAACCAAAATGAAATATCATTTATTTAACAGGCAATTGTTATCGCTCTGCTTGACTTCAGCCATAGGAGTCAGTGCTATGGCGGACGATATTGTTATTGCCGGGCAATCACTGGACAAGGCCTTGCGCGAATTGTCACGGCAAACTGATTTGCAGTTGATGTTTTCCAATGCGGATGTACAGTCGATTGATACAACCGGCGTAAACGGCAATATGTCGGCAGAAGATGCACTTAAGCAGCTGTTGGCGGGGACAAGTTTATTCTATGAGTACTCGGGGAACAATACCGTTGTTGTAAAACAGCAAACAGCTGCAAACACCGGGCAATCCAGAAGCAGCGACACATATAAAGAAAAACAGGTAGAAGAAATTATTGTTACAGCGACGAAACGAGAAAGTAACCTGCAGGATACCCCAGCGAGCATTTCTGTGCTCGGCGGCGAAGACCTTGTGGCGAAAAATATCGACGATATGGCGGATTATCTGTCCTATGTGCCGAGTGTGGCGTACTATGAAATCGGTGGCGGGATTAACCAGATTGTCATCCGGGGGGTGGGGACGTCTCGATTTGAGCAGGCTACCGTATCGACCTATTTTGGCGAGGTTCCGACGACTCCGTCTATTATGCGTGGTGGGAGATCTTTTGAATTCAAGCTGGTTGATATGGGTCGGGTTGAGGTACTGCGTGGCCCCCAGGGCACGCTGTTCGGCTCCGGTGCTATGGGCGGTACCGTACGCAATATTCCCAACGCTCCAAATTTGAGCGAATTCGAGGGCCGGGTGGAGCTTGGCCACAACGTCACGGCCCATTCCGACGAGGGCGCAAGCAAGGCGGTCGGGGTGTTGAACCTGCCGCTGATCGAGGATGAGCTGGCACTGCGCCTGGTCGCTTACGATCTTGGCGAAGCCGGCTATATCGATTATGTCAGTACACCGGGGGCAGTGGCCAATGCATTGGCCTATGGTGGCGAGGTGGATGTGCGCAATGATGTGGGCACTGCGTCGAGCAAAGGGGTTCGGGCAAACGCGTTGTGGGAACCAAACGAAGAGCTGTCGGTGTCGTTGTTGCTGGCTGTCGATAAACACAAGAGTGAACAGCCCCTCAATTACACCAATCCTAATGTCGGTGTTTATCAATGGAGTCAGTTGCGCCTTCCAAATGATGGATTTGTACAGAGATCTGCGGTGGCAAATCTGACCGTCGAATATGACTTTGGCTGGTCGACCCTGACCTCCTCTACCAGTCGGTATGATAGCCACACGGAGGAATATGGGTCAGATGGTTCGAGTTTTGGGTTAGGGGCGTCTTATCGAATTATGCCAAACACGCCCCGTGTTGATGGATTGGTTCAGGAGGTGCGGCTGGCATCCACCCTTGACGGGCCATTGCAGTTCCTGACGGGCGTTTATTATGAGGACTTTGAGCAGACATCCGAAGCTATGTTTGAATGGTTCGGCAGCCCCGAAGGGCAGGCGGCGATCGGTTTTCTCGGTTCGGCGCCACTTTTTTTCCATAATGAAGGCCAAACAAAGCTGGAGCAAAAGGCGGTGTTTGGCGAGGTCTCCTATGAAGTCCTTCCCCAACTGGAGCTGACCGTTGGTGGGCGCTGGTTTGAATATGACCGTTCCGGTGAAACGACCAAGAACTTTTTTGTCGTCGACTACCCCTTGTCACCCCCCCTTGCCAGTTCGGAATCGGATACCACGTTCAAGGCCTCGGCGACTTATCGACCAAATGAGGACGTCACGTTCTACGCCCGGTGGGCGCAAGGATTTCGCGTGGGTAGCCCGCTGAGTCCATTCCCTGAATATCGAAGAGCAGAATGTGATGTGGACAATGACGGTCTCCTCGATACGACAAATGTGCCCCTTGACGCCACCCAGTTGAAATCGGACCGCACCCAGAATTATGAGGTGGGTGGCAAGTTTGTATTCGGGAACCGGGCGACACTGAATGCCGCCGTCTTCCGCATTGACTGGGACGATATTGCGATTAGACGAACTGAACAATCTGAACTCTGTGGCGGTCCCGGCAACTTTCTATCCAGGCTTACCAATGGCGGTCAGGCCCGAATTCAGGGGATCGAGGTGGAATCATTGATCAATGTGACGGATCAATTGACTCTGACCCTTGGTGGATCCTGGCTGGATACGGAGTATTTGGATGATTCCCTGGGAACCAAAGGGGAGCGCCTGCCGCAGTCACCGAAATACAACTTGACGGTTGGAGCGCAATATAATTTTCACGCTGCCGGCCGCCCCGCCTTCCTGCGGGCCGATTATGGCTATGTGGGGAAAATGAAATTCCCTCCCAACGATCTGTCAGACAGCGTTAGTTATGGCGAATTTGGATTTCGCGCGGGGGTGGACATTACAGATCAAATAAACTTTGCCGTATACGGCGACAATGTCTTCGATAACGACGCGATAGTTTTGGGGGTTGGTATTGAAGTTTACCGACTCCGTCCACGAGTGGTTGGCGCCGAGATTAGTTACAGTTTCTAGCCCTTAAAGCGGGTGATTGTGAGTAGCACTGAAATCCGGACTCGCCCGCCCGCGCACAATTGGAATTGAGATGGGCGTAATATTTGATTAATTGATTTTCTCTCAACATGCAAACCGGCGCATATCAGTTACGTCGGTTTGCATCATCGCAAGTTGAACAATTCAGCCAATTTTGTCGGGATTGCTGTAAGGTGAAGCTTTGGCACCACTGTTTGGTGAGCAGAGATTTAAGAAAGTAGATAAATCTGAAGATTCTGAATAGCTATAAAAAAGCTGGTATTGAATGGGGCGTGAATTGCTGCACGCCCCATTTGTTTTTATCTTTCCAAAAATACGCCAATTGATCGATACAAATTATAGAGATCTATTTTCGAGCTGACAGCAAGGGGTGTGTGAATGGAGAGTACAGGTACACCAAAATCGATGACTTCCATATTTAATCGGGAAAATTCGCGACCTATAGTGCCACCACCGGCTTCACCAACTTTATAGGTTGTGGTTTGCCAGGGAATATTATTCTCGTCGAGCAACGATCTTATCCAGGCTGTAAACTCCGAATTGGCCGTAAATCCCCGTCCATACATTTTCAGGTTAACGCCAAAACCAAGTCTGGGGGCGTTACCTGTCTCCCACGCGTCCGGCTTTGCCGGATTAACACCGGGATTTACATCAACAGATATCATTTTAGATGCGGTTAATGCGCGCCTGAGCTGAATTTCGCGATAGGCATCGCCCATAGACGCATCAAGCAGTTGTGCCAATAAATTTGTGAAATAGGCAGATTTCGCTCCAGTGCTATTCACATTGCCAACCGCGCTTCCACGTGGATAGAAACAATTCAGGTTGAGGGTGTAGTGTGTTCAACAACCCCCAACCCTGACTATCAGTGTGACTATGGTGCCTTGGTGGAAATCCAGGATTCAACCTGAGCACGGAGAACAGAGAGGGGTACGGTGCCATTTTGCAATACTACAGCGTGATAGTCACGCACATTGAATTTGTCGCCCAATGCTTGCATGGCTTGCTGGCGTAATTTCAGTATTTCCAGTTCCCCCATTTTGTACGCTGTGGCCTGTCCTGGCCAGCCGATGTAACGATTGATCTCGGTTTGTATATTGTGTGGTGCCAGCGCTGTGTTGTCGGTCATCAATTGCACAGCTTGTTCACGAGTCCACCCAAGGGCGTGCATGCCGGTGTCTACCACCAGTCGACACGCTCGCCACATTTCGTAGGAGAGCTGGCCAAATTTTTGGTAAGGGGTCTCATATATGCCCAGCTCTTCACCGAGTTTTTCTGAATACAGCCCCCAACCTTCAGAAAAGGCATTATATTCAGATAGCTTGCGGAATTTAGGAACACCCTCCAGCTCGTAATTGGCAGCAATTTGCAGATGATGTCCCGGCATGCCTTCATGCAAGGTCAGTGAAGGCAATTCATAAAGTGGCCGTGATTTAAGATCGTAAGTATTAACCCAATACATACCGCCCTTGTTGCTGTCAGGTGCAGCGGCTACATATCGACCGGTTGTGTAGTTTGGCGCTATTGCTTCTGGTACCGGCTCAACTCCGTAAGGTTGGTGTGGCAAACTCTCGATATGAAAAATTCGGGGCAAGCGCCCATCTATCATTTTGGCAAGATAAGCGGCTTCCATCATCAGCTCGCGGGCCGTTTTGGCATAGAACTGCTCATCATTACGCAGGAACTCCTGAAATTCCCTGAAACTTCCTTTAAAGCCGGATGATTGGATCACCTTTTCCATTTCAGCTCGAATACGACGAACTTCCCCCAAACCTATCCTGTGAACTTCCTCAGGTGAAATATCAAGGGTGGTGTGCTGGCGAATAAGGCCTTCATAATATTTTCGGCCTCCACTAACCTCGGTAATACCTATGCTGTCACGTGTTTTGGGGTAGTATTGATTGGCGATGTAGTCTACCGCCGAAATATAGGCAGGAATAATTTTCTGCCCAATAACCTTCAAGCCTGCTTTTTGCAAGCGCTGGCGGTGCGCTGGTGGAATTGATTCGGGAATACGTTTGAACGCAGCATAAAACTCTGAACTTTCAGGTTTCTGGCTGGCGTAGGAATCCAGCAGAGGCAGCAGCTTCTCAATAATTGTTTTTGGCACAGTAATGCCTTCGCGCAACCCTGTTTTCAGATTTTTTATGTTTTCTTTGAAATAACGGGGAAAATCATTTAGCAAGCTAAGATAGTCTTCGTAATTTTCAATGGTTTTGAGTGGAACCTTGCCGATGATGTAGGTAGGTGTGGTGATAAATCCACCTTCGCCGTCAATGGGTAGTAGATAATGCGGAAAATCGCCACTGGCAATACGTTGGGTGAGATCCCACTCCAGTAAATCGTAATTTAGCCGGTTATCGACACTCAATTCGTCGCGATCGATATTTTTCAGGCGTTTTAGTCGTAAACCGGTTTTTTTTATGATGTCTCGATAGTGGGACGGAGACACCGATGGCATTTGGTTAATCCTGCTGGTGGCACCATACATTGCTGCGGTAAGCGGATTATCACCCAGACGGGCATGCCATTCGTCTTCGAGCAGTTGGTCAAAGTCAGACCGGGTACCGGCGTGAGCCGACAAGGCAATGATGGCGCAGCCCAATATGGATGCAATTCGTTTCAGGGCGATATTCATTGGGGCAATTACCTGTTTGAAGTTATTGGCGTGTGCGGTAAGCGATGACAAAGATTACCATACCACTATTTTTGCCTAATATTTAAATGTATATTTGATCTGGTGCATTTAAAAATATCTGTGGCTTGGTGTGAAGTTGTAAATGTCGCGAAGTTCAATTGTGGCCTGGTGTTTCGGCTGATATAGCAGGATAATGCCCGGCTTGTGATAAAGGGTGGTAACGGCAGAACTTCTCTTTATAATCGAACCGGTGCCTGAACGTATAATCCACATCTCAAAGCTGTCGCCAGGCATTCTGACTGGACGGGATAAAACAATATGAAAAACAGATTTTTTACATCATTACTTGTTGCTGCAATTGTCGCTTTATCAGGTTGTGGCGAATCACAAAAACCGGAAGCAGTTGTCCAGACGGACCACAAGCCGTCGGTCCACTACGACACAATTATTCACAGCGGTACGCTCTATGATGGCAGTGGGAAACCGGGTGTTAAGGGTGATATAGCTATCGACGGCGATCGCATAGTTGCCATGGGTAATCTCGCTGACGCTACCGCAGACAATACTATTGATGCGACTGGCAAGGCAGTGGCCCCCGGTTTTGTCAATATGCTGAGCTGGGCGGTTAGTAGTCTGATGGACGATGGTCGTGGCCTTAGCGATATTGTTCAGGGAGTCACGCTGGAAGTGTTTGGCGAAGGCTGGACGATGGGGCCATTGCCCGAGGGCGACCTGCCACAATCTATCACCGATGATCTTGGTATCAAAGCCGGTGAACGACCACCCTGGACCACGTTGGGTGAGTATATGGAGCATCTGGAGGGGCTGGGCATTTCGCCAAATGTGGCTTCTTTTGTCGGAGGCACAACGCTGCGTATTCATCAGATAGGCCAGGAAGACCGAGCGCCGACCGACCAGGAAATGGAAAACATGCGCCAGCTTACTCGTCAGGCGATGGAAGAGGGCGCGCTCGGTTTGGGGACTTCCTTGATATACCCACCGGCCTTTTTTGCCACCACTGAAGAATTGGTCGAACTGGCAAAAGTGGTTGGTGAATATGATGGTATGTATATCTCCCATATGCGCAGTGAAGGCAACAACATTGAAGAGGCAGTAGATGAACTGATTACCATTGCTCGTGAAGGTAATATTCCCGCAGAGATATATCACCTGAAGTTTGCAGGCAAAAATAACTGGGGCAAATTTGACACGATTGTCAACAAGGTAGAAGAAGCCCGAGCAGCGGGTATTCGCGTTTCTGCTGATATGTACACTTATACGGCGGGCGGCACAGGATTGACTGCGACTATGCCACCGTGGGGTAGTGATGGTGGGCTGGAGGCCTTGCGTGAGCGGCTGAGAGATCCTGAAACTCGCGCCAAAATTATTTCTGAAATGAATACACCTACTGACGAATGGGAAAATATGCTCCAGGCTGCCAGCCCTGAAGGCATATTATTGATCGGCTTTAAAAATGAAGAGTTTAAACCCTATATCGGCAAGACACTTGCCGAAGTAGCTGTTATTCGCGGTACCACCCCGGCTGAAACCGCCGCAGATCTCGTTGAGCAGGACGGCAGCCGAATTGAAGCCATGTACTTCATGATGAGTGAAGAAAATATCAAAAAGAAAATTGCTCTACCCTGGGTCAGCTTTGGCTCTGACGCAGAAGCGGTTGAACCAAAAGGGAAAGTTATCGAACGCCCGTTGCATCCGCGTACTTATGGCACCTTTGTCCGATTGCTGGGCAAATATGTGCGCGACGAACAAGTTATTCCACTGGCCGAAGCTATTCGCAAATTGACGTCTTTGCCAACCGAAAACCTCAAGATCCACGATCGTGGCCGCTTGCGCGAAGGTTATTTTGCTGATGTCGTGGTATTTAACCCGGATACCATTCAGGACCACGCCACTTTTGAAAATCCGCATCAGTTATCCACCGGTATGGAACATGTATTTATCAATGGTGAGCAAGTCCTGAAAGACGGGCAACATACTGGAGCGACGCCCGGACGCTTTGTGCGTGGCCCGGGTTATAAAGCTTCCGGTGATATGTAAAAAGGATTGAGAAATATAAAATTTAAACCCGCCGAAAGGCGGGTTTTTTATTTGCAGGGGCCGGTCAAGTTTATTTGCATTGTTTGTGTTGCAATGCCTTGCCAGCATACACGCCGGTAACCTCTCCGTTATCCACTGCGGCAGAGCCATTGACAAACAGGTATTTGACACCGGTCGATTGTTGTTCCGGTTCTGTAAAGGTAGCACGTGCCTTAAACTTGTCTGGATCAAAAACCAGAATATCTGCGGTCAACCCTTCGCGCAAAAATCCTCTGTCACACAAGTCAAATGTTTCTGCAGCCAGACCGGCGCTCCGATATATGAATTCCGGAACGGGCATAAGTTGCCGCTGCTTGACATAAACATCGTACTTTCGGGGAAAGCTGCCATTTTTGCGAGGGTGGCCGGTAAAGGCGCCGTCCGAGCTGGTCATAACCCAGGGTTGCGACATAAAACGTTCAATGTCTTTTTCGTTCATGTTAAACGACGTTAGCCCGGCGTCTCCCTGAAGAACAATTTCAATAGACGCTGCGACCGGGTCGTCGTCAAATTCTTTGGCCACTTCTGCCAGCGTCATACCAACCCATGCATCGGGCCCCTTGGTAATCAACAGCGATTCCGGCCCCCCGCGGCGTCGTATATTTTCGGACATATCGGCTCGCAAACGCTTTTTCAGCTTCGGGTCTTGCAGTCTTTGGTGTACGCGTTCGATCGATTCTGTTCTTGCCCACTTGGGCAAAATAGCCGCGCCCACCGACGTTTGAGATGCTCGCCAGGGGTATTGATCTGCGGTGATTGAGTGCCCCGACATGATAGCGGCATTGATACGTTCGGTGACCTGCTGACTGTAGCCCCAAACGTCAACACCCAAAGCTTTAATATGGGCGATGTGGACAGGAGCGCCACTCTCTTTACCGATACGTAATGCTTCATCAATTGCGTCGATCAAACCGACGGTGTATGAACTTTCGTCACGAATATGGCTTTCATATACCCCCCCGGCTGCAGCGGCAACTTTTGCCAGTTCAACGATCTCTTCAGTTTTTGAAAATTCTCCGGGTGTGTAAAACAGGCCTGCGGACAGGCCAAATGCGCCATCAGACATGGCTTGCCTGACAATGTTGCGCATTTTGTCCAGTTCCTGAGGGGTAGGCGCTCGATCTGCCAGCCCCATGATGCTTTCGCGTAACACGTTGTGTCCGATAAACAGAGCGGCATTGGTGCCGATGCCGGAATTGGTAAATGTTTCCCTGGCCTTTTTGTTATTTAAAGCTCCTCCACCGTCGTTGCCCACGAACACAGTAGTCACGCCTTGTGTCAAATAGTTGGCATTTAGCCGTCTTTCATCACTTGGGAAGCTGTCCAGAGTGTGGGTGTGGGGGTCGATAAAGCCTGGTGTAACCACCAGTCCATTGGCGTCAACAATCCGTTTTGCGGCAAAGTTCTTTTTTCCAGGTTCACCGACAAATACAATTTCCCCATTTCGCCAAGCGATATCAAGTTTCCGACCTTCGCTGTTTTTGTCGCCAATATATACGGTGCCATCGGTGACAAGTACATCAACATGAATCAAATTGGAAGCTATTGTATCTGTCTCCTGACTTTCGCAGGCTGCGAGTGCCAGTGCGGCAATGAGTGTCACGCCGCTTGGTACAATGACTTTTTTCAAAGTTTCTGATGTTTTGCGCAGGCAATTCATTTTACACGCTCTACCTTGATGGTTCCCATTCGGTCAGCAGTTATAACCAATGTGTCTTTGCTGCCATTTGCAGCGGGTTGGAAATCCACAGGTATCTTGCTGGCGCCATTATTTCTGGAGATATAAAAAGTATTTTTACCGGTGGCATTCAGCGTATCCCAGTCAGCGTATCCGCGGCGCAGCTGCAATGTGCCATTTTTAATGCGCACTCGGAATATGCTGTCCAGTTCGCTGCTGTAGTAGTCTCCGACCAGCCGTTGCGACTCGGAATTGGTCGGTTGATATTGTGCTATTTTTTCGGGTTGTTTAGCGGGTTCATCAGGTGTAACGTTTTTGCTCTCACTGTTGCCGTCAAAGAGGTATATGTCGGTTACTTTTTTCAGTAATTCGCGCGGGTTAATAGATGATGAGTTGCAGAGTGCAACAGCAGCATAATTTTTTTCCGGAATACGCATGTAATGTGCTCGATAACCAAATGAACCGCCTGAGTGACTGACTACTTTTAATCCGCGATAACTGTTGTGCATCAGGCCAAAACCGTATTGGCCCTCCTTGCCAATATCAAAGCCAGGCTCCAGAAATTGTGGTATCAAGTCATTGGAACCATCTTCCAGCTTGTTGTTTTCAAAATTTGCGTTCCACTTAACCATGTCTTTTACCGTGGTATGCAAACCGCCGCTACCTACCAAATCAAAACTGGACCAGGCCATTTCCCAGGATTCGTCAGGTTTTTTTTGATGGCCGATAGCGCGATTTTTTACGATCATTTTGTGGTCATCGTGAAAATGGGAATTGTTCATGTCCAGGGGGGTAAATATAAATTTCTGTGCAAATTCTCGCATGGTTTTTCCGGTGGTTCGTTCGATTAAAAAGCTCATCAATATATAGCCGCTATTGGAATAGGACCACTCGGTACCTGGTTCAAACATCAATGATTTTTGTCTGGCTATGAGGTCGAGAATCTGGTCTGGTGGAAAGTAGTTCGACATGGATCGTCCAGACATGCTCCAGATGGCAAAATAATCGCGTAAACCACTGGTGTGTTGAATCAGGTTTTTTATGGTGATGGTTTTGCCGTAATCGGGGATTTCGGGGAAAAATTTTCGAATGTCGTCGTCCAGTGAAAAATATCCCTGACGTGCCGCCAGCAAGGTGGCCATTGCTGCAAAGTGTTTTGAGGTTGAAGCAATATAAAATACTGTGTCAGGTGTGATTGGAACATTGTGCTCCAGATTGGCCATGCCATAACCATTTGCGTATTCAAGTTTGTTGTTGAGTATTACGCCCGCGGCACAGCCTGGAGAGCCATTGTTGTCCCATTTTTTAAATATCGCGTCCATAGCTCTGTGACGATCAATATTTTGCCCGTCTTGTGCGGCGCAGGACATGGAAGCAATGAATAAAAAAGCAACAACAGTAGTGGTGAATCTATATATATGTTTCACGGAACTCTCCAGCGAAAAGTGATGTGGAAGTTTGCAGGGAACAGTACGAGGTTTTCTCGAGATTGAATAGCATTCCCTGTGGCTGCACAAATGATTTATTTTCTTTTTGGTATGAGAATATCTCATGTCAAAATCAAGTCGAACGGGGCTTTGCCAATAGTCAGCAAGGCAGCTCGGGATCAAGAGAGTGGCGGGGTATCAGCCGGTGTTTTAACGCGAAATTTGCAGGTAAACGGTTTTGGCTTTAATTGAATGATCTATTCTTCGAGTGAAGTTGATTTCTCAGTGGTAAGAATACTGCGGCCACGGGCCTTGATAATTCGCTTGTTATCCAGTAACACCGTTTCAAATCGATAATTGCCGATGGCGAAACACACATTGTTGTCAGGAATATTTTCCAGCACTTCCAAAGCGAGCCCATTCAGCGTTTTGGGGCCATCTGTTGGCAGATTCCAGTCAGTTGCCTTGTTTATATCGCGGATAGTGGCACCGCCATCAATCAAAAACTTGCCTTTTTTCTCGCAAATAATCTGATCGTCGGCTTCTTCGGCCTGGTTGGTGGTAAATTCCCCAACGATTTCCTCGAGAATATCTTCCAGTGTCACCAGGCCCTGCACCTCTCCATATTCGTCTACCACAAGCCCGCTTCTGCGCCGTTGTATTCGAAAGTTAACCAGCTGTGTGTGCAGTGGCGTGTTTTCGGGCACAAAGTACGGGTCTACAGCAAACCGTTTGATCGCCGCCTTGGTCAGTTTGCCGGCTCCGCCGCGCAGCAATCGGCTGACCTTGCGAATGTGAAGAATACCAACAGCATTGTTAATATCACCTTTGTAAACCGGCAAGCGGGTGTAGGCGCTGTTAACCATCTGTTCGGTAAGCTTTTCCAGGCTGTCGTCCAGGTCCAGGCCAACAATTTCATTGCGGGGAACCATAATATCGTCGACGGTGACGTCTTCAAGTTCCAGGATATTGAGCAGCATACCCTGATGACCGGTGGGAATGTTGCCGCTCGATTCGTCCACCACTGTGCGCAGTTCATCTCTGCTCAGGGCATCGTCGCTCACTTTGCTCGGGTCAACGCCAAACAGCTTTACCAGACCGTTTGATACATGGTTAACAATCCAGACCAGTGGATAAAGCAGTTTGAGCAAAGGGCGTAATATTATACTGGCAGGAAAGGCAACTTTTTCCGGGTGCAATGCCGCGATAGTTTTGGGGGTAACCTCTGAAAAGATCAGCAGCAGTAGAGTGAGAACACCAGTGGCAATGTAAACTCCGGCGTCTCCATACAGGCGCATGGCAATAACGGTAGCTATGGCAGAGGCAAGGATATTGACCGCATTGTTGCCGATCAGAATGACGCCAATCAGACGGTCCGGACGATCCAGCAGTTTGCTGACGCGACGCGCGCCCCGATGCTTTTTCTTCAAATGCTTCAAGCGATAACGATTGAGCGCCATCATGCCGGTTTCAGAGCTGGAGAAGAAGGCAGAGCAGAGCAACAGAAAAGCAAGCAGACTAAAAAGTAACCAAAGGGGGCTATCGTTCAAGGAGGGACTAACCTCGTATTCTTATGGGAGGGGTATGTTGAGGCGAGTTGGCTCACAGGTCAATGCCCGGGACGCAAAAACATGTATATGGTCGGTATTCAGCTCAGCAATATTTCCAGCACAAACTTACTGCCCCAATAGGCGAGTACCATGGCCGCAAAGCCGCCCAGAGTCCAGCGGATAGCCTTGTTGCCGCGCCAGCCGAGCTGGTGACGGCCCCACAGCAAAACTGCGTAGATTAGCCAGGCTGCGAGAGAAAATACGGTTTTATGAACCAGGTGTTGGGCGAACATGTCTTCGAACAGCCACAGCCCAGACAGTAGTGAGGCAGTCAACAGCGCAACACCGGCCCAGAGTACTTCAAACAACAGTTCTTCCATGGTTTCCAGGGGCGGCAGTGCATTTATCCAGCCCTTGAGGTGCTTGTGGCGCAGTTGCCAGTTCTGAAAGGCCAGGAGGAGGGCTTGCAGTGCAGCAATGGTCAGCAAACTGTAAGAGAGAATGGATATCAACACGTGTATACCCACGCCAAAGGCCAGTGTGGCGCGCGGTTCGCTACTGCTGCCAGCCTGCAAGGCTATTGCCAGCACCAGTACTGAAAAAGGCGATAAAAACAGAAACAGGTTATGGGCTGGTTTGCGCATGCTACTCAACAGCACAATCACATTGACCATAAACAGAATCGCCGCGCTGCTGCGCCACAGGCTGAAATCAAAGCCGCTGGTACTAACTACCAACTGCCAGCCAGCCAAACCGTGCAAGGCGATGGCACAAGCTACCAGCCACAGTAATGGCTGGCGTTTCAGATTGTCTGGTTGGCGCAGTTGCAAAGCCTGGTACACAAGGGCGCTAATGTAAAATGCGATAGCTCCGCCGCCAGCGTAAAGGGTACTCATCGATTGTGATTCTTGTTTCCGTTTGAAAGGCCCAAGTTTGGCATAGAATGCAGCCAGACGTAAGTCAGTGATACCTGTGAGCAAGAGTGGCTTCAAGTTCTCTCGTCTTGTGCTTCGTGTTTGTTATACTCCTGCTCCTCAAAACCTGACGGATAGTGGCAATTTCATGGCGATGTTTGAGAGTTTGAGTGACCGTCTGGCCCGGACGCTAAAAAAGGTAACCGGCAAGGCCCGGCTTTCTGAAGACAATATCAAGGATACCCTGCGTGAAGTGCGTATGGCGCTGCTCGAGGCAGATGTCGCCTTGCCAGTGGTCAAACAGTTTATCGAACAGGTCAAGCTGCGTGCGGTGGGGCAGGAAGTCAGCCGCAGTCTGAATCCTGGCCAGCAGTTCCTGAAAATTGTTCAGCACGAACTGCAGCTCACCATGGGTGAGAAAAACGAGTCCCTTAACCTTGCAGTCAGGCCGCCTGCGGTAATCCTGATGGCGGGTTTACAAGGGGCAGGTAAAACCACCTCTGTGGCCAAATTGGCGCGCTATCTGCAAGAGCGTGAGAAGAAAAAAGTAATGGTGGTGAGCGCCGACGTATATCGCCCTGCCGCTATCAAACAGCTGGAAACCCTGGCTGCAGAGATTGGGGTGGAATGTTTTCCCAGTACAGTAGAGCAAAAACCGCTGGCTATTGCTTCTGATGCGCTAGCGGCTGCCCGTGGCAATCATGCCGATGTGCTGATTGTGGATACCGCAGGTCGATTGCATATTGATGACGTGCTGATGGACGAGATTCAGCAGTTGCACAGGGCATTAAATCCGGTTGAAACCCTGTTTGTCATCGACGCCATGATAGGTCAGGACGCGGTCAATACAGCACGTGCCTTCAACGACGCACTGGCGCTTACCGGTGTCGTGCTTACCAAGATCGACGGCGATGCTCGCGGCGGTGCGGCACTGTCGGTACGCCAGGTTACGGGCAAACCCGTCAAGTTTCTCGGGGTTGGCGAAAAAACGGATGCCCTGGAGCCGTTTCACCCGGATCGTATTGCATCGCGCATTCTCGGCATGGGCGATGTGCTCAGCCTGATTGAAGAAGTTGAGCAAAAGGTTGATCGGCAAAAAGCTGAAAAGCTGGTAAAAAAAGTTCAAAAGGGCAAACGCTTCGACCTGGAAGATTTGCGCGACCAGCTACAGCAAATGCAAAACATGGGCGGTATGGCCGGAATGCTGGAAAAGCTGCCTGGCATGGGCAACGTCGGTCAGATGATGGAGCAGGCTAACGCTGGCAAGCAATTCAAGGTCATGGAATCTGTTATCAACTCCATGACACCGGCTGAGCGTCGCAACCCGGACATTCTTAACGGTTCCCGCAAACGCCGTATTACCCTCGGTTCTGGCACCACGATTCAGGATCTCAATCGTCTGCTGAAGCAGCATAAGCAAATGGCCAAGATGATGAAAAAGATGAAGGGACCGGGTATGGCGAACATGATGCGTGGTCTGGGTGGCATGATGCCGCCCGGGGGTATGGGAGGCGGTATGCCACCTGGAGGCCTGCCACCCGGTATGAGGCGCAGGTAGGGCGTTCGCCTGACGTTTGAAGGCTGGGGTAAGCGGCGCGAAGAGTGGTTTTTGCCTTCTTGTTTTTGAACTTCCAACTTCCAGCTCTTTCACGTACAATGTCGCGCCTTTCATGGGCCTGCCAGGGTTTGACCCGGTTTAGATCGAGGTTGAGCTGGCAGTCCTCTTATTTAAATACGCCATCTAATGGCACGTTAAGACAGGAAGAACAGTTACATGGTAACCATTCGTCTGGCACGTGGCGGCTCCAAAAAGCGCCCGTTTTACCACCTGACCGTCGCTGACAGCCGCAACGCTCGCAATGGCCGGTTTATCGAGCGCGTAGGTTTCTTTAACCCGGTTGCGCGCGGTAATGAAGAACGCCTGCGCGTTGATCTGGACCGTGTTAATCACTGGGTAGGACTGGGGGCGCAAACCTCAGAGCGCGTTGCCCGGTTGGTTAAAGAGGCTGCCAAGCAAGCTTGATGGCAGGTATTGTGCCGACAGGGGACAACCCGGAACAACAAAGGGTAACCGTCGGGCGCATCGTATCTGTTTATGGCGTAAAGGGTTGGGTAAAGGTGTTGTCCTATACCGAGCCCGGTGAAAATATTTTCGGATATTGCCCCTGGTGGTTAAAAACCCCCGGGGGTTTTCGCAGTCTGGAAATCGACGATTATCGCTGGCAGGGCAAGGGCCTGATTGCCCATATTGCGGGTGTTGACGATCGCGATAAAGCGCGAACGTACTGTCAGCAAGATATTGTCGTGGACAAGGCGCAGTTTCCCGAACTGGGAGACAATGACTATTACTGGCACCAGTTGCAAGGTTTGACTGTCGTTACCGTTTTTCACGGTAAAGAAAGCGATACCAGGGATTCAGGGGCAGAAAGGGTAGTCCTGGGGAAAGTTACACAGTTGCTGGAAACCGGCGCCAATGATGTGCTGGTGGTGGCCGGTGACGCCAATAGTCTGGATCGCCGTGAACGACTGGTCCCCTACGTTGATCAGTTTGTGCGCAAGGTAGATCTGGACACCAGAGAGATTGAGGTAGATTGGGACCCGGACTTTTGATGTTGGCCGGTTCCCGGGAGACACGGCGGTGAAGATAGCACTGGTTACCTTGTTCCCCGAAATGTTTGCAGCGGTTACCGGCTACGGTGTTACCGGGCGGGCAGTGAGTAACGGGTTGCTGGTGGTGGAGTACTTCAATCCCCGCGACTTTACCCGTGACCGACATCAAACGGTGGACGACCGGCCGTATGGAGGTGGTCCCGGCATGGTGATGATGATCGAGCCGTTAAGGCAGGCGATATCAGCCGCGCGCCAGTGGCATGGAACTGATGATGTCAGGGTGATTTATCTGTCACCGCAGGGCAAGGTGCTCAATCAGGCCGGAGTGGATACCCTGGCCGCTGAAAGTAATTTGATATTGATTGCCGGTCGTTACGAGGGTATTGACGAGCGGTTAATAGAACTGGAAGTGGATGAGGAGTGGTCGATCGGAGACTACGTTCTCAGTGGCGGCGAATTGCCGGCGATGGTGCTGATGGATGCGCTGATTCGCAAGCTGCCTGGCGCACTGGGGCATGAGGATTCCGCGCAGGAAGATTCATTTGCCGCCGGATTGCTGGATTGCCCGCACTACACTCGTCCGGAACAGTATCAAGACAAGGTGGTGCCAGAGGCGTTGTTGTCTGGTAATCACGAAAGAATTCGACGCTGGCGCTTGCAACGCTCTCTTGAGAGAACGTTGATGAGACGGCCAGAGTTGCTGGAAGGCCTGGAGCTCGATGACGAGCAACAGGCGTTATTGGCGGAGATTCAGGAAAAACTGAATTGAAGCAGGCTGGCAAATGAAAGCCCCACCGGTCATTCCCGCGCAGGCGGGAATCCTTATCGGCAAGGTTTTCCTCTTTGTGCAGCGCTACTCGACAAGGTGGCATGCCACCAAAACATACACATGAGGAGCAAATCATGAGTGGTAAAAATCAAATCATTGCCGAGCTTGAAAAAGAGCAGATGGCAAAAGAGATTCCGGCCTTTAGTCCGGGAGATACAATAGTTGTTCAGGTAAAGGTAAAAGAGGGCAACCGCGAGCGTTTGCAGGCGTTTGAAGGTGTGGTTATCGGCAAGCGTAACCGTGCCTTGAACTCAGCCTTTACCGTTCGCAAGATTTCCAATGGCGTTGGTGTTGAGCGTACTTTCCAGACTTACAGTCCGCTTGTAGAAAGCATCAAGATCAAGCGTCGCGGTGATGTTCGCCAGGCCAAGCTGTACTACTTGCGTGAACTGTCTGGTCGCGCTGCGCGGATTAAAGAGAAGCTGGACGCTAAATAAGTTCAGTTTTATCTGTTTGCCGAAAAAGGGTGGCTTTGAAAAAGCCGCCCTTTTTTGTGTTTTGCGGGTGCGGAGCGCATTGGCAGTGGCTTCGTTTTTTTAGCAGTATATTGAAGGTTTGTTAAACTATTAACAACGGGCCGCAAAGGATGCTGGATCTCCGCTGTTGGAATCAACATCCCACCTGACGAAAAGTTCCAGGTTGCCAGAGTGAACACAGCCAGGCCAATACTGGCAAGGGAGTTGGAGTTGATTAAAAAACTGGTATTTTTTCTCATGACATTGATGTCATTATTTTGCTTGTTGGCGGTGCCGGGAGCTTTCGTTCAGGCATTGTTGCTTGTTTATGTCATTTATATTGTTTGTGGCGTTATGGCAATTTGTGGCAATATCAAAATAGCAGCAATCAATATATTCATTTTGTCTGTAGCGGTAGCGTTGAGCCCTGTTACAGACATGAATTTAATTTATAAACATTATTTAATGTCTGGTATTACACTGGTGACTGCGGTGTTTGCTTTTTCAGGGCTAATAATTGGCGTCAATAAATTACAGAAAAAAGTGCGCAACAGGCCCCCGCCAAAATAATGCAATGAAAATTATCGAATCGATACAGGATAAATTTCCAGTAACCGGAGAAGTTCAGCGCATTGAAATTCTCCGAATGGATTGCGAAGCCAGTTACCTTACGGCGGTGATCGTTAGCATACCTGCCAACCATGAGTTCCCGTTTCACGTTCACCCACAATCTGAAGATTGTTTTTTTGCTTTGCAAGGTACCGGAAACATGATGGAGCCTGGCCATTCAGCCCCGATTTCCGCACCTGCATGTGTTTGGGTTCCGGAAGGGCAGCCTCACGGTCTTGTTGCCGGGCCAGACGGCATACTTGAACTGGGTATTCAGGCACCTGGTGCGATATCTATCCCATTCGACAAGTCAGGGAATGCATCTCCGGCGCCCGCTCTTACTCAAAATCTGTCTTCAATTGGTGAATCTGCAACTGGCTGGGTGACATTTTTGCCAGAAAAAAACAGCGGTCGATACCTGGATCCCTGTTATGCCCGGCTCAGTGAGTCAGAGCGTCTGGTTGCCGAAACCGGAGAGGGAGAGATGCTTGTCATAGTTGCTGAGGGAGTGGTTGAAATTGCAGGCCACAGCGCTCGCAAGCTTCGAGCATTGGGAGCGCTTCGTATTCCTGCGAACATGGTGGTAGAGCTGTATGCCGTCGAAGGACCTGCACTGCTTCTTGGTGTCAGGGCAAACGGTCCACCTGACAAACCACTGAAAAATGACATGGCAAACAGCGGAAATTAGCGTTAACCGGCTCTGGTGTGGCGTTAAATATTACAGTTTATTTAACCAGGTAAAATACAAGATGAATGAATCGGTAAAAGGTCTGGTTTCAGGCAAAGTGCAAGGCGTTTGGTTCCGCCGTTTTGTAAAGGGCGTAGCAGAAGAACAGGGCGTGGCTGGTTACGCTAAAAATCTTGCGGACGGTTGTGTGGAGGTTTTGCTATGTGGCGAGCCTGATGCCGTTGCCGCAGTGAAGGTACAAGTAGCAATTGGTCCTCCCGGCGCGCACGTTGATGCCGTAGAGTGGAGCGAATCCCCCCAACGCGGTATAACCGATTTTACAGTGTGCTGATACGCTAAAATTCTTTTGCGATCTGTTTAAATGATGGGAAATACAATGAAAGATTTGCGCAAATTTTATATTGATGGCCATTGGGTTGATCCGACCACGCCCAATGACTTGCCTGTGGAAAACCCGGCGACCGAAGAAGATTTTGCCGTTATCTCTTTGGGTGCGGAGGCAGATGTAGAAAAAGCCGTTGCTGCGGCTCGTGCAGCCTTTGAAGGTTATTCGCAAACCAGCCGGGAAGATCGAATTTCGTTGATGGAGCGCCTGCTGGAAGCTTATATGGATCGCTACGACGACATGGCCGACGTGATCACGATGGAAATGGGGGCGCCAATATCCTTCTCCAGGGCAGCTCAGGCAGATACGGGCCGTGGTCATATTCAGGCTGCTATCGACGCTCTGCGCGAGTATCGCTTTGAAACAGATGTTGCCAGTGCCCGTATCGTACGTGAGCCGATTGGCGTGTGTGGATTTATCTGCCCCTGGAACTGGCCGGTGAATCAGATTGCCTGCAAGGTTGCCCCTGCCTTGGCTACCGGTTGCACTATGGTGTTGAAACCGAGTGAAATCGCGCCGGTATCAGCCCATCTGTTTTCCGAAATCGTGCACGAAGCAGGCGTGCCGGCAGGCGTTTACAACATGGTTAATGGTAGTGGCCCGGAAGTGGGCACCATGCTGGCCTCGCACGCCGAAATAGATATGGTGTCTCTGACCGGTTCAACATGTGCCGGTGCATCAGTATCAAAGGTTGCTGCCGATACCATCAAGCGTGTTGCGCTGGAATTGGGTGGTAAATCGCCCAACCTCATTCTGGATGATGCCGACCTGGAAAAAGCGGTGAAATGGGGTGTTTTCAGCTGTTTTGAAAATACCGGGCAATCCTGTAACGCACCAACCCGTATGCTGGTTCCCAAATCCTGTTATGCCGAAGCGGTGGAAATCGCAGAAAAAATTGCGGCCAGGGTGCAAGCAGGTGACCCCCGACAGGAGGGAAGGCATATTGGCCCGCTTTCGAGCAAAAATCAGTTTGACAAGGTGCAGGCTTTGATTGGCAAAGGTATAGATGAAGGCGCCCGCCTGGTGTGTGGTGGTCCGGGCAAGCCGGGTGGGTTTGAACGGGGATACTACGTAAAGCCAACAATTTTTGCGGACGTTAACAACAACATGACGATTGCCCGCCAGGAAATTTTTGGTCCTGTGCTATCGATTATTCCCTATGGTGACGAGGAAGAAGGCATTGCCATTGCCAACGATACGCCCTACGGATTATCGGCTTATGTGCATTCGAGTGATAAGGAGCGGGCGCGAAGAATTGCCCGTCGGATCAGGGCTGGCATGGTTCATATTAACGGTGCGTCACAGGGCTATGAATTGCCGTTTGGTGGTTACAAACAGTCGGGCAACGGACGTGAGTGGGGAGAGTATGCGTTTGAGGACTTTCTGGAAGTTAAGGTGATAAACGGGTTTTGATTTAGAAGTTGGAAGTTGGAAGTTAGAGATCCGCACCATAGCTACGCTCGGTGGTTTCAGTTTTTCCTTCCAACTTCCAACTAAATCACTTCAAATGCCCGAGATGCTTCTGAACCACAGTCAGGGTGGGTTTAAACAGTCGGGGGGTTGCGGCAACAACGTGTCCGTTACTCATATAATTTTCGCCACCCTGAAAGTCGCTGATCAGACCGCCGGCCTCTTTTACCAGCAAAACTCCCGCAGCAATGTCCCAGGGCTTCAAATGCATTTCCCAAAAAGCATCGAAACGCCCGGCGGCAAGGTAGGCGAGGTCCAGAGACGCAACGCCAATGCGTCGAATGCCCGATGATCCCCGTGCCAGCTCATGCATGCAGCGCAGGTAACTCTCCATGTCGTCAAAAGAGGGCGAGCTGAACGGAATGCCGGTGGCGATCAGTGCGCCTTCCATTGCGGTGCGGCCGGTAACTCTTATTCGAGAACCGTTTAACTGGGCGCCCCGACCGCGACTGGCTGTATATTCCTCGCGTTTGAACGGGTCGTAGACAACGGCGTGTTCAACCCTTTTTTTGTGCAGGCAGGCAATTGAGACCGCACAGTGGGGAATGCCGCGAATAAAATTGGTGGTGCCATCCAGAGGGTCAATAATCCATTGATAGTCGCTTTCCGGGTTGCCCAGTTCACCTGCTTCTTCGGAGATAAAATGATGGTCCGGATAAGTGGTGCGCAAATGGTAAAGCACTTCGCGTTCGGCGGCCTGATCAATTTCGGTAACAAAATCGTTATGACCTTTCCGGTCAATTTTGATTCTGTCCAGCTGCTCGGCAGCGCGTGCGATAATCTCACCCGCCTTGCGCGCAGCACGCAAAGCGATGTTGACTGTGGGTTCCATGGGCATCCCGTTTGACTGTTAAAGAAACGCTAATAAAGCATCAAGGCGCGCGATTCTAACAGACGTGGGCAGGTGGTGAAAATAATGTTCGATGTTCGATGTTTGACGAAAGAACGGACAGTGCCAGCCAGGATATGTGTTGCCTTTCACACCCACCGGTACCAAACGTTAAATCGAGATGGAGATGCGAAGTCAAGAAACATCAGAGATTTGATGATCTGCTTTTCGTCGAACATCGAACATCGAACATCGAACATCGAACGAACCATTCAGTTACACGCGCCGCAATGATAGAATCCGCGCCATTTCACGCAAGGCACCCCAATGTCAAATTTACTTAAACGAATTCGCATTGTTCTGGTGAATACCAGCCACCCCGGAAACATCGGTGGCGCGGCGCGTGCCATGAGAAATATGGGTCTGGACAAATTGTATCTGGTGCAACCTCGAGAGTATCCGTCAGAAAAAGCCATGGCGCGGGCGGCGGGTGCCAAAGAGCTGCTGCATCGGGCGGTGGTGGTGGATTCACTGGAAGAAGCGATCGCAGATTGCGGGCTGGTGGTTGGCGCCAGCGCGAGGCAGAGAGGTATTCCCTGGCCTCTGCTGGATCCGCGAGAGTGTGGGCAACGGGCTTGCCAGGAAGCGGCTACGCATGACGTTGCCCTGGTGTTTGGCCGGGAAGACAGCGGTTTGTCCAACGAGGAGCTTCGATTGTGTACCTATCATGTACATATTCCGGCAGACCCGGAATACAGTTCTCTCAATCTTGCTGCCGCCGTACAGGTGTTGTGCTACGAGGCCAGAATGTCTGCTTTGCAAGCCAGTGATGGGGAGTTGCCGGAACTGAATGAGTGGGATGTGCCTCCTGCCAATCACCAGGCACTGGAACTTTATTATCAGCACCTGGAGCAGGCTTTGGTGGATATCGATTTCCACGATCGTGATAACCCACGTCAGACCATGACGCGTTTGCGCAGGTTGTACGGGCGAATTCGCCTTGATGAAATGGAGCTGGCCATATTGAGAGGGGTATTAACATCGATTCAGAGAGTTGCAAGGCTTGTGAAGGAGCGCAATCAGTGATATCGCTAACGGATATAAGGCATACGTCGTTAATGCCCAACTAAAAGAGTACGGTATTTACTTGACTAAAAAGGTAGGTTTTTCGATAATAGGCACCTTCTCGGATATTTGGCAAATTCTGGTAACGATCGGGCCGTCAATTTGGTCTGGCATATGAAACCGGGTATGAAACCGGATATGAAACAAGGGTGCTGGTTATGAGACTTACCACTCGCGGACGTTATGCGGTGACAGCCATGCTTGATCTGACACTTAATGCTGGCAATGGCCCGATCAGTCTGGCCGATATATCCGGACGACAGAAAATTTCTCTGTCTTATCTGGAACAGTTATTTGCACGGTTACGACAAAATGATCTGGTGTCCAGTGTTCGTGGCCCCGGTGGCGGTTATCGGCTCAGTCGCAATGGTGATGAAATCAATGTGGCTGAGATTATTGATGCGGTTAATGAGTCTGTCGACGCCACCAGTTGCGGTGGAAGCGGCAACTGCCAGGAGGGTGAAATTTGCTTGACTCACCACCTGTGGGAAGACCTCAGTGGCCAGATATACGCGTTTTTGAGTGGTATCAGTTTGACAGACCTGACGCTCAGGGCCGAAATTCAGGATGTTTGCTTGCGCCAGAAAGGAAGTGCAATAGAAGGTGCAGAAGAGAACGCAAAGTCAAATGAGAGCAGTGAGGTCGAGCATGGCAAGTGTGCAGACAGTGATCAATTGATTCCCACAGCTGAAGCACCTGTTTGATGCGGAGTGATGACGAATGAAGTTACCGATTTATTTTGATTATGCGGCCACAGCCCCGGTTGACCCGAGGGTGGCCTCGAAAATGGCCGGGTGCCTGACCACCGAAGGTGTATTTGGCAACCCGGCGTCGCGGTCCCACGCTTTTGGCTGGCAAGCGGAAGAGCTGGTGGAAGAGGCTCGTCGCCAGGTGGCCGACCTGGTAAACGCCGATCCGCGTGAAATCGTCTGGACGTCCGGTGCCACCGAATCCGATAACCTGGCAATTAAAGGCTGTGCTCACTTCAACCGAAAGCGTGGCGCACACATTATTACCTCAAAAATAGAGCACAAGGCAGTACTGGATACCTGTCGTCAACTGGAGCGGGAAGGTTTTGAGGTAACTTACCTGGAGCCGGGCAGTGACGGCTTGATTCAGCCGCAAATGGTGGCAGATGCGATTCGCGATGACACGACTCTGGTGTCGATTATGCATGTAAACAATGAAATAGGCACCGTAAATGATATTGCGGCTATCGGTGATATTTGCCGGGAACGCAAGGTGTTTTTTCATGTGGATGCCGCGCAAAGCGCTGGCAAGGTGCCTATAGATCTGGAGCAACTGAAGGTTGATTTGATGTCCTTTTCAGCACACAAGATCTATGGGCCCAAAGGCATGGGGGCGCTTTATGTGCGCCGCAAACCGCGGGTGCGAATTGAGGCGCAAACTCATGGTGGCGGTCACGAGCGCGGCATGCGTTCGGGTACGCTGGCCACTCACCAGATTGTCGGTATGGGCGAAGCGTTTCGAATAGCCAAAGAAGAAATGGCTGATGAAAGTGCTCGCATTCTGGCTTTGCGCAATCGATTGCTGGATGGCCTCAAGGATATAGAGGAAGCTCATTTGAATGGCACGCTCGACCGCCATGTACCCGGTATTCTGAACATCAGTTTTGCTTTCGTGGAAGGCGAGTCACTGATTATGGCGTTGAAAGACCTGGCGGTTTCTTCGGGTTCGGCCTGTACGTCGGCAAGTCTTGAGCCTTCTTATGTATTGCGAGCACTTGGTCTGAACGATGAGCTGGCGCATAGCTCTATCCGTTTTAGTATTGGTCGGTTTACCACCGAAGAGGAAATTGACTACGCTGTCGGCAAGGTGCGTAGTGCTGTGGAAAAACTGCGTGAGTTGTCTCCTTTATGGGATATGTATAAGGATGGAGTGGACTTGAATCAGGTCGAATGGGCTGCGCACTGAGTTGAGGAGTGAATAGAAATGGCATATAGCGAAAAAGTACTGGATCACTACGAAAACCCGCGCAATGTTGGCAAGCTGGATGACAGGTCTGCCAACGTGGGCACCGGCATGGTCGGGGCACCTGCATGTGGCGATGTGATGAGACTGCAAATTCAGGTAAACGATGACGGCGTTATTGAAGACGCCAAGTTCAAAACCTATGGCTGCGGTTCTGCGATTGCTTCCAGTTCCCTGTTAACCGAGTGGGTCAAGGGCAAGACCCTGGAAGAGGCGGGATCGATCAAAAACACGGAAATTGCCGAGGAGCTGGCGCTGCCACCGGTTAAAATCCACTGTTCGGTATTGGCTGAAGATGCGATCAAGGCAGCGGTAAAAGACATACGCCACAAGCGTGGCGACAGCTCACAACAAGCCTGAAGAACTGGAGTGTAGTTGACGTGGCAATAACCATGACCCCGGCGGCAGAACAACATGTGCGAACCCATCTTGCCAATCGTGGCAAGGGTGTTGGTATTCGCCTTGGCGTGCGAACTTCCGGTTGCTCGGGACTTTCCTATGTGCTCGAATTTGTTGACGAGCAGCGCGAAGAAGACACCCTGTTCGAAAGCGGCGATGTGAAGCTGTTTGTCGACCCGAAAAGCCTTGCGTATCTGGAGGGCACTGAGCTGGATTTTGTCAGGGAGGGCCTGAATGAAGGGTTTCAGTTTAATAACCCCAATGTCAAGGATGAGTGTGGTTGCGGAGAAAGTTTTCATATTTAATTGTTGGAAGTTGGAAGTTGGAAGTTGGAAGTTGGAAGTTGGAAGTGAATTTGTCGAGCGTATCGGGTGGATTGGCGGTGAACGTAATCCACCCTTGTTTTATGTGAGAAGGTTTTATCTGGCAGCAGCCAGTCCCTGAATAAAACGGGTTGATTTGTGGAATTTACCAATAACTTTTTTGAAATTTTCAGCTTGCCAGAAGGATGGTCTGTTGACTCAAGGTTATTGTCAGAGCGCTATCGACAGATGCAGCGGGAATTTCATCCAGACCGTTTTGCTGACAAGCCGGAGCGCGACAAACTCAGAGCTGTGCAGTGGGCGGCAACCGTCAACCAGGCGTTTGATACCCTCAAGTCCCCATTGAAACGCGCCCAGTATTTAATCGGTTTGCAGGGCCTGGACAGTTCCGGTGAATCTACCGTTACCAGTGATCCGGAGTTTTTGATGGAACAAATGGCTTTGCGTGAGGCGCTTGCCGATTTGCGCGATCAGCAGGAGCCGTTTGCCGCACTCGACGAGTTGCGAGATCGGGCCCGGCAAGCATACGGTAAATTGCAAGAGGCATTTGCCGTTCACTACGGCAGCGCGAACTATGACGTGGCTTTGGATACCGTCGCAAAAATGCAGTTCTTTGCCAAATTGCTTGATGAAATCGAGATCCTGGAAGCAGACCTGGAGGAAGGCTATTGAGCTGTTCTTCCTGTATTTTTCCAACAGGTATTTTCAGAATATTCAGTTTCAAAATATCTGTTTTCAAAAGTGGTAACCAAGGACGCATTTGAGTGAGCTTGTTACAAATTTCAGAACCCGGTCAATCACCGGAGCCACACCAACAGCGTCGTGCTGTTGGCATTGATCTCGGCACGACCAACTCCCTGGTTGCGACAGTTCGCAGTGGCAGTGCCGTCACGCTGGCTGACGAGTCGGGCCATTATTTATTGCCTTCAGCGGTGCATTACAGCAAGGGTGACGTGTCGGTCGGGCTGCAAGCGCGTAAGACGGCGTCAACCGATCCGTTGAATACCTTGTTGTCGGTCAAGCGCTACATGGGTCGGGGAGTAGCGGATATTCGTACCCTGGGCACGGAGCTTCCCTATCAGTTGGAGGCGGGCGAGGGAATGGTGCGCTTCAAAACGGCGACGGGCAGTGTCAGCCCGGTTGAGGCATCTGCCGAAATTTTGAAGACACTGGTTGAGCGGGCCGAGCAAAGCCTGGGCGGCTCACTGGATGGTGCCGTGATTACCGTACCGGCGTATTTTGACGACGCTCAACGTCAGGCGACCAAAGACGCGGCGACCCTGGCAGGGCTGAAAGTACTGCGTTTGCTCAATGAGCCGACGGCAGCAGCGATTGCGTACGGGCTGGACAGCGGTGAAGAGGGGGTTATCGCGGTTTATGACCTGGGTGGTGGAACCTTTGATATCTCTGTGTTGCGTTTGTCTCAGGGCGTTTTTGAAGTGTTGGCAACCGGGGGTGACTCTGCGCTTGGTGGTGATGATTTTGACCGCGCACTGGCCGAGTGGCTGCGCAATCAGGCTAACTGGCCCGAAGCACTGAAGCCCGTGCAGCAACGAGAGCTTCTTGATGCGGCACAGGCGGCAAAAGAGGCTCTGTCTGATCAGTCCGAGGTTAACGTTACGTTTTCGGGCTGGAGTGGTGTGCTGGGCAGGGAACAATTCAATGAATTAATTGATCCGCTGGTCGCGAAAACTCTGAGGGCTTGCCGCAAGGCATTGCGCGATGCAGGCATAGACAGGTCAGATGTGGGCAATGTGGTGCTGGTGGGTGGCTCCACCCGTGTACCGCGAGTTCGTGAAAAGGTGGCCGAATTATTTGATCGGCACCCGCTTGCGGGCATCGATCCCGACCAGGTTGTGGCGATCGGTGCGGCATTACAGGCTGATGTGCTGGCGGGGAACAAGCCTGATAGCGAGATGTTGTTGCTGGATGTGGTGCCCTTGTCGCTGGGCCTGGAAACCATGGGCGGGCTGACAGAAAAGATTATTCACCGCAATACCACCATCCCGGTCGCGAAAGCGCAGGATTTCACGACATATAAAGACGGGCAAACCGCATTGGCAGTTCATGTGCTGCAGGGCGAGCGTGAGTTGGTGTCAGACAATCGCTCTCTGGCGCGGTTTGAATTGCGGAATATGCCTCCGAT
>JBNKFQ010000135.1:0-3515 GCA_050289385.1 Porticoccaceae bacterium
GCGCATTTTTGTACCGGGCCGCACACAACACAGCCATCCATCACCTCAAGCGAGCAGCTACCCGAGTGCGTCACGTGCAGTCTGTACAACAGAGCGGAGGGCAATACGACAACCTGTCTCAGCAAGGTGCGGACGAATGCCATGCTGAACGTGTCTTATTGGCGGAAGAGAGGTTTCGAATTCTCAATCGGGTGATCAGGCGCCTGCCGCGCAGAAAACGGCAAGTGCTGGTTTTTCACCGTATTCACAATCTTTCTTATGCAGAAATATCCCGTCGTACCGGCATATCCCAAACCCAGGTAAAACGCCTGGTGGCACAAGCGTTGGCCGAGTGCAAAAAGGCACTGGATGGGGCAGATCGTGAAAACCTTGTATACAGGGAAGGCGTGCACAATGGGAGTGTATACGGGGGAACTGGAGGGCCGAAAAATGGCAACGACAGATAAAGTAAAGCCCGACAAAGTGGATGCAGAAGCCTGTGACTGGCTGGTGCGTCACAGTGCTGGCGATCTGTCTGCGGACGAACAGGCCAGATTTCAGCAGTGGCTGGCCGCCGACCCTGATCATCAACATGCGTGGCAAGCGTGCTGGCTTGCGTGGGAGGATATCGCGCAGATGACAGATTTTAAAGACACAGAACCGCTGCAGTCAGAAACGCTATGGGGTCGTTTGCGAGGTGTCGGGCCGTGGTTGCGCCCGATGTGGGGTGTTGCCGCAATAATGGTTGTATTGGCAGTGGCATTTTGGTTGTCGCCATCAGATGATACTACCAGTTCCGGGTTTGCAGCCCTGTACAGTACTTCAGTGGCAGAAATTCGCGATCAGCAATTGCCGGATGGCAGTCGGGTTACCCTGGGCGCCAAATCCTCTATTGGTTGGTCCGGGCCGGGTGGTGAACGACGGGTGACCTTGCTGGAAGGCGAGGCGTATTTTGCAGTTGTTGCCGATACCACGCGCCCCTTTGTGGTCCAGACCGGTGATACCAGAGTGCGTGTGCTGGGTACGGCATTTGATGTACATCGTGGCCCTGCCATGGTCAGAGTGGCGGTTGCGGAAGGCGCCGTTCAGGTATCTCGAATTTCAACGGAGGCACAACCGCAAAAAATGGCAGCCAATGTCCATCAATTGCGGGCGGGCGAGCAAATTATCGCAGCGCATGGGCAACCATTGGGCAAGGTGCAGAATATCGGTGTGAGCCTCGCGGGAGACTGGCGCAACGGCCGTTTGGTATATGAAAATGTTACTCTGGACGAAGTGATTGCCGATGCCAATCGTTATTACGATGGTGAAATTCAATTTGCCTCTGATGATCTGCGGCAACTGAAAATTACGGCTTCGTTTCAGACGACGGAAATTGATCCGTTTATTAATACCTTGCTGCAGGCGTTACCGGTGAGGGTGGCGCGGCCCAAACCCGGACGGATTGTGCTTTGGTAACGGGCAAAATTATCGCGCACAAAAAACCGGACGATTAATGACTCCCATATGTCTTATACGCGAATCGCATTGGTGGAACTACCAAACGATTTTTAAAAGACAATTCGGGAGGAGGTTATTGTGAAAAACAAATGCAAATTTGTGTTTTCTGTTATGCAGACATGTGTGATATCGGCTCTGGTGTCGACATCTGCACTGGCTGCCGACAGTTTGGATGGCAATAAAAGGTTTAATATTTCTGAGTCATCACTGTCACGGGCACTGCTTAAATTTTCGGAACAGTCAAAAATTCTGGTGGTGATACCACCTGATCTGGTTGCCAATAAAAGCGCTCCACCACTAAATGGCACCATGCCCGCCAATCACGCTCTGGAAACTTTGCTTGCCGGTAGTGGCTTGGCCTATAATTTTGGCGAGGATGGTGGGATTACCATTGTAAAAAATAATGCTGACACAAAATCATCTGCGTCAGACAATAAAAAACCTTATTCGAAGCAACAGCAAGAGATTATGGATGAGGTTATTGTAACAGCCACCAAACGAGAGACCCGTCTGCAGGACACAGCTATATCGATTACCGCTCTGGGCAGAGATACCATCGAAAAACGTGGTTTAACACAAATGGGCGACTACCTTAGTACACTGCCTGGTGTGACCATGCAAGATCGAGGCGCCGGTTTCAATTCGATTGTGATACGGGGCATCTCAACCCAGCCTCAAGTGGAAAAAGAGGCGGTCGGCGTTTATTTTGGTAATACACCAGTATCCAGTTCTGTGGGCCAGGTTGGCGGTGGAGGGCATTCAGATTTCAAAATGGTGGATATAGAACGGGTGGAGGTATTGCGTGGCCCTCAGGGAACTCTCTTTGGTGCAGGATCTATGGGCGGCACGGTGCGTATTATTCCCGTTGATCCCAATCTGGATGAAGTGGAAGGCAAAGTCGCGGTCCAGTATTCCCAAACCGGTGAGCTCGGCGGCGATAACACCATGGTACAGGGCGTATTCAATCTCCCGGTGGTGGAAAATAAACTCGCTGTCCGTGGTGTAGCCTACCGCTTTGACGACAGCGGTCATATTGAAAATATTGCCGCTCGTTACACTGGACCGGGCAACGTTATTGATACGGTAAAAACCTGGGGTGGCAGCGTCCACAACAACGATAATATAGGCAAGCGCGAAACCGCGGGCGCCCGTCTGTCTGCCTTGTGGCAACCTCTCGAACCGCTGTCCATTACCTTGGGTTATACCTGGCAGAAAACAGAGCAAATGGGCTTGCCTGAAGTTGAACTCTATTTGCCCAACCGCTTTCAGCAGGTGCGGGCCACACGGGGTTCAACTTTTCCACCAGCTTTTAATGGTGACACTCTGGACTCTGATGAGGGCATTGACATTGAAACCAGTCTGGCATTCCTTACTGCAGACTATGATCTGGGTTGGGGCAGTTTGCACAGCACTTCCTCATGGTTAAATCGGGATTCGTCAAGTGTCAAAGACTTTACAAGGATTTTGCCTTTTTTGGGCAACTTTTCGAACCTGTTCCCCATTGAGAGTGATTTTTTTGTGCAGGAGGTTCGCTTTGCTTCAGCCTTCGATGGCCCTGTACAATTATTAGCGGGTATTTATTATGAGGACAGAGATCGCCAGACCTATTTTGCTCAGGGTTTTGTCGGTGATCTGGAGAAGGTAGATGACATGATTACCTCTCTGAATTGGCCTGTTCCAGAAGATGCTCCCCCCGGATTTACTGCGGATGGTTGGGAAGAATTCAGTTCTCGTTCCGATTGGCAAGAATCGTTGCAACAAACAGCGTACTTTGGAGAAATCGCCTGGGATATTACGGACCGACTTGCAGCAACAGTCGGCGTGAGACACTACGAATATGATCAATCAACTTTTGTTATTGAGACGGGTTACGTGATTGGTCGATTGACACCTTTCGTAACGAGTGATTTATCCGGTAAGAATCAAGGCGAAACCTGGAAAGTTAATCTGAGCTGGACACCAGTTGACGACATGCTGATCTATTTCCAGTGGGCGGAAGGATTTCGCCCTGGCGAGGCGTTGAAGCTGCACCCTCA
>JBNKFQ010000136.1:0-7321 GCA_050289385.1 Porticoccaceae bacterium
ATGCCGCTACCGGGGAAGAAGATGTCAATGGTAGCGAGTTGCGTGGTGGACGCTTCGCATTGCGCTGGACCCCTACCGAAAAAGCGACGGTAGATGTGCTGGTAATGGCAAACAGCACCAATCAAAAAGCGCGAATTGGATCTGGAGGTAACACGGCACATAACACCTATACCCCATCTGCAAATGGCCCGCTGGATGTACGTCCCATAAACCCGGAAAACCCGCAACTGCAGAACATATTTCCCGGATTCAGAAATACGCATGACTCGGTATTTAATCTCAAATTCTCTTACGATTTTGACGATGTATCTTTATCGGTCATGGGAGCCAGAAAAAATCAGTCCAGCTACCGTTACTACAATAGTGCTGCATGGTATAGCGTGTATGACGATGTCACCATGATTCTGTCAGAAGACGTGTCCGACTCAGATACCATCACTTTTGAAACCCGGCTGGTTTCGACTGGTGACGGCCCCTTTGAGTGGATTGCGGGTCTCTGGTATGAAGATATGGATGGGTTGTGGGCAGAATACGACCCGGTAAAGACCCCAATGGGCTCTGCGACTATTTTTGGAACCGAATACGACAGCGGTGATTTTCTGAAAAATTATGAAGAATTTCGAGCTTCCAGCGAGTTGGCTGGTTACGGTGAAGTGGGTTACCGGTTCACGGATGACCTGAAACTGTCGGTTGGTTTTCGTCGCTCGCGTGTGGAGCTGGATCAGGGGGTAGATCGTGCGTCAGGCGCTTTCGACGGCGGCCGTGTAGCGCGCATTGGTGCCGATGAAAGTGTTTCCGAGATAGTGAATACCTACCGGGCAAACCTGGAATATACAGTGAACGACGATATCCTTGCTTATGCCACGGTATCTTCCGGTTATCGCGCTGGCGGCTACAATGCTGGTGGTTTGCTGACGTCGACGTCGCGTTACGGTTCTGACTCGATCTGGAATTATGAGTTAGGTTTGCGAACTTCCTGGCTGGACCGACGGTTAACCGCTAACCTCTTTTTGTATTACCTCGACTGGTCAGATATACAAATAACCCAGTGGGATAACGTGGCTCTGGCAGGACGCACGCAAAATGCCGGTAAAGCGGAGGTTAACGGGGCGGAGCTGGAATTAAGCTATATCGCGTCCGACAACCTGACAATTTATGTAAATTACTCGTTGATCGATGCCAGTTTTGTCGATCCATATATTTACGAAGGCACTGGACAAGTTCGTGCTGAAGCCGGTTCTCAATTGCCCGGTTCGTCCAAACACACCTTTTCCACAATTGTCGATTGGCAAAATTCAATTACTTCGACTCTGGATCTGGTCGCGAGTGCAAACTTTCGCTACATCGCTGGCCGGCGCTCGGAATTGGGATGGGGCCTGCCTGATGTGGAAGACTACGAGCTGCTCAATCTAAAACTTGGCGTCTTGCACAATGACGGTTTTGGGGTATCGCTGTTTGCGGATAATGCATTGGACAAGCGGGTCATCTTTAATCAATGGATCTGGGCGTCACAATTAACCGCTTCCATGATGAATACACCGAGGACTGTTGGTCTGCGATTTGAATACGATTTTTAATCGGTCTGTTGGAGCTGCATGGATAGGCAATTATCTGTGCAGCTCTTTCACTTGATATGCTGTGAAATGTTTGTCGAAAATAAAGGCTTTATTGCCTGCTATTAGCACTGTGATCTGCGACTCTTCGGATACCTGGAGTCACGAGCTCGCGCTTCCATTTTTTCTCCACTTTTTGTTAATCCTCCTCCATTTTTTCCTGTTTGTGATTTTTTATATCGGAAATATCGCAAAAATACCGTTAAAAAGTTTGTAAACAAGGTAAAGCACCTACGAAAAAGTGTCGCAAGAAAAAATAAACCTGAAGGCCCCGGGTTGAGTTTTATGTTGCATAAGTTTGATGTTTTTTCACTTAAGTGGTATCTATCCGCAGATAATATAAATGCATATTCCACCCAATATTACCGGTCCATCTCGGGGGTAATCGTCCAATGATTTTCAGAGTCAGGATGTTCTCCATGATTTTTTGTCATCGCACAGCAGCATTTGTACTGCTTGGCATGCTGTTATTGCCGTCTTTGAGCCATGCTGAAACCCGTGGTTTTGTCATTCATTACCTGCATCTCGCCACCCATAAACACGAGCTCAATTGCCCCAATGGTGACAATGGCGGTTTTGGAGAGGCACGAGAAAGGGCATATCGATGGCAGGGATTCAGTGAAGAAAAGTTGAAGGAACTGTTCAGTGGCCAAACCAGGTACTCCGGTTTTGAACTCGAACGCATGATGTATGAAAGCATCAAAAAAAATGGCAAGCCGGTAAGCGTAAAGCATTATCCCTGGCTGGTTCCTGACCAGCATCTCGCTACTGTACAAGGCCCGGAAGCTTTTGGTTTCGATCTTGATGGTCTGGGTGCGGAAGACAAGGACGGATTTATCGACCCGGAAACCGGGGAAGTTGGCGTCGACAATCAGGTTTATCGCGCCATGGGGTGTTTTCGTGAATACGATATTGATTTGCCGTTACGTCCATCGTGGGCGGATGCGGCCTGGGTACAAATGACCCAGGTCAAGAAAATGCCGGCATGGGTATTTGCAATCAGCGCAGATGATCTGGGTACAGACGGAGAAGCAACAGTTTCCTTTTACCGGGCAGTAGGGCGCCACCGTTTGAACCCTTCCGGCGGTGCTGTGGCTAATATGACATTTGTGGTCAACCCGAACCATCGCACTTATGGTGAATTCAAGGGCACTATCAAGAACGGTGTATTTACCTCAGACCCGGAAAGCGTTGACCTGATGATGGAAGGCGGCTTCCCGATTTATATTCGCCTCGCGTTGAAAAAAGCGCGCTTGCGCCTGAATTTGCAGTCGGGTAACGAAAAAGCAACCGGTTATGTGGCGGGCTATCAGCCCTGGCTCGATTTCTGGTACTACATTGCCCTGAACGGTTACGCTACGGACATTGGCCCCAGTTATCAGATGCTGGAAAAGTTTGCCGATGGTGATCCCGATCCGGAAACCGGCGCCAATACCACCATATCGGGAACTTATCGTATTGATGCCGTGCCTGCTTTTCTTGCTCACCCTGATGGCACATTGATCACCGGTGACCAAAAACAATCTGTTGCCCTAAGCCGGCGCCAGGCAAATTAGCAGAGACCTGTTTTATGTCCAGAATAAAACGTTACCCCATCATTGCCACACTGATAGTGGTTGCCGCAATTACTGTGGTCACCTGGTTATGGCGTCCGGATTCTGACCTGGTGGCAAATGGCCATGTGTCTGACAGCTCGGCCTTGCGAATTGAATCGATGAAGCGACTCAATCCGATGCAATTCGAACACATTATTCACGACCTTTTTGGCGATACGATTAAATTAAACAGCAGCCTGGTGGCTATTACACAGCGCGACAGTGGACTGTTGGAACTCGGTGCCGGCCATGTCAGTTTGTCTCCGCTGGGGGTCGAGGTGGCAGAAGAACTGGCAGCAGAAGTCGCGCGGCAGGTGGTCAGCGAACCGCACCGCAGCTCGCTGATACCCTGTCAGCCGGAATCAGAAACGGCTGTTGACAAAAACTGCGCAGAGCAATTTATCACCTCTGTCGGGCGCTTGTTGTTTCGACGTCCATTGACGGAGCTGGAACTGCGGCAATACTTGCAGTTGGCCACCATGACTACCGGGGCCAAAAATAATTTTTACGCGGGGTTGGAACGCAGCCTTATGAATATGCTGGTATCCCCGCAATTTCTGTTTCGTATCGAATACGCGCAACCGGATGGCGATGGCGATTATGGTCTGACTGATTATGCCAAAGCGACGCGTCTCAGTTTTCTGTTGTGGGACAGCAGTCCCGACGGAGTTTTACTGACCGCAGCAGAGCGTGGCGACTTGCGCAGTCGCGATGGTTTGCAGCGGCAGGTAGACCGCATGCTTCTCTCGCCCAGGGTCGAACGCGGCGTGCGGCAGTTTTTTACTGACATGTTTGGTTTTGATCGTTTTGAAACTTTAATCAAGGACAGCAAACTCTACCCGGATTTTAGCCGGCAAGTTGCGCGCGACGCGCGCGAGCAGACCCTGCGAACCGTCGTTTCGCATTTGTTAACAGAGCGCGGAGATTACCGCGATCTGTTTATTACACCAAAAACTTTTTTAACACCGTTGCTGGCTGCCCAACTGGAGATTCCACTGGTGCAGAATAAACCTAACGCCATGCCCGACCAGTGGCAGCCCTACGAATTTGAAGTGGATGACCCGCGCGTTGGTTTACTGGCGCAACCTGCGTTTGTAGCGTTGCACTCACACCCGGGACGTACCTCGCCAACCCTGCGGGGAAAAGCCTTGCGCGAGCACTTGCTGTGTCAGGAAGTACCTGCGCCACCTGGAGATGTCGACTTTACTCTGGTGCAGCAGGACGGCAGCCAAAGCGAACTCAAGACCATGCGTCAGCGTCTGTCGGCGCATGCGGTGAATCCCACTTGCGCCGGCTGCCACAAAATTACAGACCCCATTGGTCTGGCGCTGGAAAATTTTGATACGGGTGGCCGTTATCGTGAGCAAGAAAATGGTGTCGCTATTGACAGCAGTGGAGATCTGGACGGTATACCCTACAGTGACCCAAGAGGACTCGGTATTGCATTGCACGACAACCCGCATGTGGTTTCGTGTCTGGTACAACGTGTATTTGCCTATGGCACCGGGCGTGAACCTCGTGGCTCTGATCGCAAAGCACTAAAGCGTGTCGGCGAAGCGTTCGCCAAATCCGGATATCAGTTGCCGGCATTGTTGAGGCTGGTTGCAATCAGTGACGAATTTTATGGCAGTGCCGTGCATGAAGCCGAAACGGTGGCCGGGATTTGAGAAAGCAGAATAACCAGTGAGGAGAAAAGCATGAACCACAGCACAATTGACCGCAGGCGGTTCCTGCGCGGCATGTTGCAGGGCTCCGCCGTTGGAGTGGGGTTACCGTTGTTGGATATGTTTTTAAATGAAAATGGCAATGCCCTCGCATCGGGTGAGCCACTCCCCGCATGTTTTGGCACGTGGTACTGGGGCCTCGGGTTGTGTTACGGACATTGGGCGCCAGAAAAAACCGGTACCGACTATGAGCTTCGTCCGCAACTGCAAGTGTTGGCGCCGATCAAGGACAAAATTAATATTTTCAGTGGCATGCAAGCGCAGTTGGACGGTACCACAGCACAAACTCATTTTTCCGGCCAACAGTGCATCATGACTGGCCGGGTGTCTGATGTTAAAGCGGGTTATGGTCGCAGCATTGACGAAGTGATTGCTGGCAAAATGACGGGGCGAACCCGTTTCCGCTCACTGACGGTATCCTGTGATGGCAATCCCACAATTACTTACAGCTCGCGTGGCAAAAATGCGATGAACCCGCCAGAGATTTCTCCGCTGGCGCTATACAAACGCATTTTTGCCGGTGGCTTTCAAGACCCCAACCAGGATGGATTCAAACCGGATCCGGATATCATGCTGCGCAAGAGCGCACTGTCGCTGGTCACCGAAGAACGGCACAAACTCTTGCAGCAGGCAGGTGCTGAGGACAAGGTTCGTCTCGACGAATTTTTCACGTCGTTACGAGCCCTGGAACAAAAACTGGCGCTGGAACTGGAAAAACCGGCACCGGCGCCAGCGTGCAAATTACCGGGGGCACCGGAAAATGAAACGCCCAATATAGAAATTGAAAACACACTCAACAACCATCATTTGTTCGCCGGCCTGATCAGCCACGCTCTTGCCTGCGGACAAACTCGTGTTTTCAATATGACCATGAGCCATAACCTGGTGCGAGCAGGTGATCCAACCAGCGCCCATACCCATACCCACGAAGAGCACACCGACCCGGTTCTGGGTTATCAACCAACAGCCTTCTGGTTTGCCAGCCGTTATCTGGAAGGATTTCTCAAGGTTGTGCAATTGCTAGATGGCATCAGGGAAGGCGATGGAACCCTGCTGGATCGTACGCTGGTAATGGCTTATACCGACCACGGTGATTCCCGCGTGCACCACTATCGACAAATGCCGCTGTTTACAGCTGGTCGCGCTGGCGGCGGTATGAAAACCGGCTACCACATTGCCGCCGAAAATGACCCCTGCAGCCGGGTAGCACTGACCTGTCAGCAGGCGCTGAAATTGCCGGTGGAAAGTTGGGGTGAGGGGTCGAATCGGGTTACCACCGGATTTTCCGAAGTGTTGGCCTGATGGATTCTGGAACAGTGAATCAAGAATAGTGAATGGCGATTTGAATATGAAAAATACAGGTCGGTTGTTGAAGCCCGTGTTGAAGCCCGTGTTGATGTGCGTGCTGGTGCTAGTGGCTGGAGCTGGTCAGGCACAGCAGTCACAACAGAGCGGGCAAACATCATTGCTTCCCTGGTCAACACCTCCCGGAATTACTCTGGTGGAAGTGGTGCACTCTATCAGCCACAAACTGGGGCTGGACTGGATTCGATTGGGGGATGCTCACGGATTTACCCTGTTTGTGCGTGCACCCGGTGCAGATGATGAGTCGGAATGTGGTACGGACTGTCAAAAAGATTTTCTTCCGGTACTGGCGCTGCCCGGTTCCACAGCTACTGGCGACTGGACACTGGTAAAACACGAGCGCGGTCAGCAGTGGGCCTGGCAGGGCAAACCTCTGTACCGCTATACCAAAGAAACCCGGGCCGGTGAAGTTGCCGATAATATCGTGAAGATAGAAGCGAACAAGGCAAGTGTTATCAATCAGGAGCACGTCGAACTGGCAGACGATTTATTGTTGCCACCAGAGGGTTGGCAGGTGGCTCGCTTTGATCCGGCAGCCGGTTTGCAAACGCCCCCGGGAATTGGCGTGGGTGACGTACCGGCGGCCTACAGCCATGCCCTGGTGGATAAAAACAAAATGACCCTGTACGCCTTTGATGGCAGTGTAGAACAGGCAGACAAAGCCTGTGGTCAGCGTTGTGGGGAACATTGGCAACCCTTGTTGGCACCGGAACTGGCCAATTCGGTTGGGAAGTTTTCCTTGCTGGCGCGGGCGGACGGAAGTCGCCAGTGGGCCTACGAAGGTGTACCCCTGTTTACGTACCGTGGCGATATGGTGCCAGGCGATGTCAATGGTATTTACGGAGACACCAATATCAGAAAGGACAGCAATAACAAGGACAGCAACAGCAAGGACAGCGGATGGCGGGTAGCGGCAGTAGCACGCCACTTTATGCCGGCCGGGGCAATGGTGCGCAAGGAATTGATGTTCGGTTATATCCTGAGCACAGAGCAGGGTATGCCATTGTATTCACGCTATTCGGTA
>JBNKFQ010000137.1:0-19179 GCA_050289385.1 Porticoccaceae bacterium
GTTGTATACCATACCCGTCATGTGCTCAATGGATAACCCCGCAGCGCGGACCCAACTGCCGAGTTCTGATGGCCGAATAAATTTGCTGTATTCGTGTGTGCCTTTAGGTAAAAGTTTTAACAAATACTCGGCACCGATAACGGCAAATAAATACGCTTTTGGGTTGCGATTGATGGTGGAAAAATAAATATGGCCACCAGGTCGGGTGAGATCGGCACATGCTTTGATGACAGATGCCGGATCGGGCACGTGCTCAAGCATTTCCAGACAGGTAACAATATCAAAACTGCCGGGTTGCTGTGTTGCCAGCTCTTCAGCAGTAATGCGCTGGTAATCCACTGTTACACCACTTTCCAGTCCATGCAGTTTTGCCACGGTCAAAGGCGCTTCGCCCATGTCGATACCGGTAACATCTGCGCCACGTTGCGCCAACGCCTCTGTGAGTATCCCGCCACCACAGCCAACGTCCAGAATTTTGCATTCTGCGACCGCTGAGTGCTGGTCGATCCAGTTGGTGCGTAGCGGATTGATATCGTGCAGTGGTTTGAATTCGCTTTCACGGTCCCACCACCGGCTTGCCAGCGCTTCAAATTTGGCAATTTCTTCCGGGTCGACATTTTGTTTGTGATCGGTTTCAGGCATCAAATTGTTCTCGTGTTCCGGTTGCTAAAATCAAGTGCGGACGCGCATCAATCAACAGTTCCGAACCTTGTCTCGCCAGTGGCGAGCTTTGTCTATCACATCCTGGCAATCGAGAGTTGTCAGCTCTCGATTGCGCAGCAGTGCTTTGCCATTGACCCAGACATCACTGACCCGGTGGCTGGTATCTGTGTAAACCAGTTGGGAGACGGGGTTATGCAAGGGTTCCACCTCAAGCTGATTGAGGTCAACTGCCACCAGATCGGCGACTTTGCCGGCTTCGATGCTGCCGGTAATATCCCCCAGCCCCAGAGCTTGCGCGCCATTGATGGTTGCCATGCGAAGTGCCTGATGCGCGTTGACTGCGGCAGCATTGCCAGCCACTGCCTTGGCGAGCAAGGCAGCGCTGCGCATCTCGCCAAACATGCTGAGGTCGTTGTTGCTGGCTGCGCCGTCTGTACCCAGTGCCACATTGATGTCATTGTCCAGCAGCTTTTGAGCCGGGCAGAAGCCGCTGGCCAGTTTCAGGTTGGATTCAGGGCAGTGAACTACATGGGCCCGGTTTTCGCGCAAGATAGACAGGTCTGTGTCTTCGACCTGCGTCATGTGGACACACTGCGTCAATGGCGACAGAAGCCCCAGGTCGCGCAACCTCTCTATCGGGCGCATGCCATGGTTGGCCATGGCGTCATTAATCTCCCCGGCGGTTTCATGCAGGTGGATCTGAATCGGTGTCGCCAGTTCTTCCGAGTAGGTAGCGATCCTGCACAGAGGGGCGTCTGAAACCGTATACGGAGCGTGGGGGCCAAAGGCAATCTGGATCAGGTCATTGCCTTTTTGTTCATCGCGCAAGGCCAGTCCCTTGTGAATATACTCATCGGCGCTCTCTGCCCAGCGGGTGGCGAAGTCGAGTACCGGAAATGCTATCTGGCTGCGCATGCCTACTCGGTGGGCCGTTTCGGCAATAGCGTCGGGAAAAAAATACATATCGGCAAAACAGGTCGTGCCGCTGCGAATCATCTCGGCGATGGCCAGTTCGGTGCCGTCCCGAACAAAGCTCTCGCACACCCATTGGTTTTCGGCGGGCCAAATATGGTCGTGCAACCAGGTGTGAAGGGCCAGGTCGTCGGCATAGCCGCGCAGCAGTGTCATGGCGCCATGGCCATGGGCATTGATCAAACCGGGCAGCAATATATGGTGGTCGAGATCAATCGTCTGCCGGGGCGAAAAGCGCGTATTGGCCTCTGCGTTGGGTGTGATGGCGATAATTTCACCGCGATCAACGGCGACAGAGCAGTCTTCAAAGGTCTGATCAAAAGGCACTACGGGGATTAGCCAGCGCGCCTTGATCAGCAGGTCAACCGATTGGGGGGTCATACACAAGTCCAGTGCCAAAAGGCGAAGTATAAAGAGAATAGCGAACAGGGAACAGGGAACAGCGAATTGAGAGCCAGGCATTGCTTTTGCCATTCCCTGCTCCCTATTCAATCCCGCGTGCAAGTAGACAATTGTGTTACACTTCGGCCTTTGTGTCCGTGCCTTTCAGGCGGCAACTCCGGCGACAATGATCCGCGTCGAAACATCAGGGTTGCCCCCTCAGGGGTCTGAACAAAAATAAACGAGGAACACGTACTGTTATGGGTGAAATAGCCAAAGAGATCCTGCCGGTCAATATTGAAGACGAGCTGCGTCAGTCTTACCTGGACTACGCCATGAGCGTTATTGTTGGCCGTGCATTGCCGGATGTTCGTGACGGCTTGAAGCCGGTTCACCGGCGCGTGCTGTTCGCGATGAGCGTGCTCAATAACGACTGGAACAAACCCTACAAGAAATCGGCGCGGGTGGTGGGTGATGTTATTGGTAAATATCACCCCCACGGTGATTCGGCGGTTTACGACACCATTGTGCGTATGGCGCAGGACTTCTCTCTGCGTTACCCCTTGATAGATGGTCAGGGCAACTTCGGCTCTGTAGATGGTGATTCTGCGGCCGCCATGCGGTACACCGAAATCCGCATGAACAAGATCGCCCACTCTCTGCTGGCCGATCTCGAAAAGGAAACTGTTGATTTTGTCCCCAACTATGATGGCACAGAGCAAATGCCGGGGGTCCTGCCCACCCGAGTGCCCAACCTTCTTGTTAATGGTTCTTCGGGTATTGCTGTGGGGATGGCGACCAACATTCCTCCACATAATCTTGGGGAGGTGGTGCACGCCTGTATCGCGGTAATCGACAATGAAGAGATCACCATTGACGAGTTGATGGAACACTTGCCCGGACCCGACTTTCCTACCGGTGCGATCATCAATGGCAAGGCGGGGATTGTTCAGGCTTATCGTACCGGGCGTGGCCGTATTTATATGCGTGCCAAAGCCGAAGTGGAAGTGGATGCCAAGACCAATCGTGAACGCATTATTGTTCATGAAATTCCCTACCAGTTGAACAAGGCGCGCCTGATTGAAAAGATCGCCGAGCTGGTAAAAGAGAAAAAAATTGACGGTATTTCGGAACTGCGGGATGAGTCGGATAAAGATGGTCTGCGGGTAGTCATTGAGATCAAGCGTGGTGAAATGGGCGATGTTGTACTCAACAATCTCTACGCCCAGACCCAGCTCGAAACCGTGTTTGGTATTAACACGGTGGCTCTGGTGGATGGCCAGCCAAAACTGCTCAACCTCAAGGAGTTGCTCGAAGCCTTTATTCGACACCGTCGCGAAGTCGTTACCCGCCGCACCGTATACCTGTTGCGCAAGGCGCGCGAGCGAGGACATATTCTTGAAGGTCTGGCAGTCGCCATTGCCAATATCGATACTGTAATTGAACTGATCAAAAGTTCGCCGACGCCGGCAGAGGCGAAAGAGGCACTGATTGCCCGGGGTTGGCAGGGCGAGAATATTGCGCAGTTTCTGGCCCGGGTGGACGACAATGCCTGTCGACCGGAAGATCTGGAAGATTGTTTTGGCATGCGTGATGGCAAGTATTACCTGTCGCCTGCGCAAGCCCAGGCGATCCTGGAATTGCGTTTGCATCGCCTCACCGGCATGGAACACGACAAGTTGCTGGCTGAGTACGAAGAAAAGCTGATTGAGATCGCCGAGTTTCTGAAAATTCTGGGTAGCCCGGACGAACTGATGCGTGTTATTCGTGAAGAGCTGGAGCAAATTGTCGCGGAATTCGACGACCAGCGTCGCACTGAAATTATCGAGTCAAAGCACGATCTGACGGTTGCCGATCTGATTACCGAAGAAGATCGTGTGGTGACCATCTCGCATGGTGGATACGCCAAGACCCAGCCACTTACAGATTATCAGGCGCAGCGGCGCGGAGGCATGGGCAAATCCGCGACCTCGGTGAAGGACGAAGACTTCGTCGAGCATCTGCTGATCGCCAGTACTCACGACACTATTCTGTGTTTTACCAATGCTGGCAAAGTTTACTGGTTGAAGGTCTACCAGATTCCCGTGGCTGGCCGTCAGTCTCGCGGCAGGCCGATGGTGAACTTGCTGCCACTGGAAGAAGGTGAGCGTGTTACATCAATCTTGCCGGTTCAGGAGTACAGCGACGACAAATTTATCTTTATGGCCACTGCCAGAGGCACCGTTAAAAAGACACCATTGAGCGCTTTTGCTCGTCCGCGCAGCGTCGGTTTGCGTGCGGTAGAGCTGGAAGAGGGTGACCGCCTGGTGGGAACAGCCATTACCGATGGTGGTTGCGATGTCATGTTATTTAGTTCCGGTGGCAAGGCTGTGCGCTTCAGGGAGGACGACGTGCGCTCTATGGGACGTACCGCCAAGGGAGTGCGCGGAATTCGCATGCCGGATGGTGTGCGCGTTTTGTCGCTGATTATTCCGGCAGAGGGTGGCAAGGTACTGACCGTTAGTGAAAACGGTTATGGCAAGCAAACACCTGTTGTCGACTTCCCCACCAAGGGGCGTGGTACACAGGGTGTTAAAGCCATCCAGATTTCCGAACGCAATGGTCAACTGGTGGGTGCTGAACAGATGTTTGAGGGCGATGAGGTCATGTTGATTTCTGACCAGGGTACGTTGGTGCGCACTCGATCTGCAGAAATTTCAACCTCCGGTCGCAATACCCAGGGAGTTCGCGTTATTCGCTTGAAGGAGGCCGAACATTTGGTTGGTGTTGCTCGCATTGCCGAGAGCGAGAGTGATGAGATTCTGGCTGAAAATGGCGAAAGCGATCAGCAAGCCGACGACACGTCAGAGTAAACGATTGGTGGCAACCGGTGATTGCTGTGAAAACAGTTTCCACGAACACAGTTGCCACAAACAGATACAGAGGGCCAGATGGCTGTGGATAAAAAACTGGGTGAACTGCGCGCCAGAATTGATGACATCGACAAGCAGTTGCTGCAACTGATCAGCAATAGGGCCGAGTGTGCTCGCGAAGTAGCGAAAGTAAAAAAAGAGGCTGGCGAGAACGCATTCTACCGGCCCGAAAGAGAAGCACAGATTTTGCGCAGCGTGTTGGAAAAAAACAGTGGTCCGCTCGACAGTGAAGAGATGGCGCGCCTGTTTCGCGAGATCATGTCGGCCTGCCTCGCTCTGGAGGAACCGGTAAAGGTTGCGTACCTGGGGCCTGAGGGCACATTTACCCAGCAGGCTGCTCTCAAGCATTTTGGTAAATCTGCGGTAACCCTGCCGATGGCAGCTATTGACGACGTGTTTCGTGAAGTCATTGCAGGTGCAGCAGAATATGGCGTTGTGCCGGTGGAAAATTCCACAGAAGGCGTGGTTAACAGCACGCTCGACAGCTTTCTGGATTCAAATGTTTATATCAGCGGTGAAGTGGAGCTGCGCATCCATCAGCACTTTTTGATTGGCCCCAATACCGGGGAAGAGAATATCACGCGAGTGTACTCCCATGCCCAGTCACTGGCCCAGTGCCGTCAATGGCTGGATGCACATTATCCCAGCATTGAGCGGGTGGCGGTCAGCAGCAATGCCGAGGCAGCCAAATATGTCACGGGCGAGTGGAATTCAGCGGCGATAGCCGGTGATATGGCTGCGGAGATGTTCGGTTTGACCAAATTGCGGGAAAAAATTGAAGACCGGCCCGATAATTCCACCCGTTTCTTTATCATAGGTCGCAACAGGGTTCCTCCCAGTGGCGATGATAAAACATCCATTATTGCCACCACCCATAATCACCCGGGGGCATTGCACGACTTGTTGTTGCCGTTTCACGACGCCAGGATCGACTTGACTCGTATCGAGACGCGTCCGTCGCGCACCACCAAATGGAACTATGTGTTTTTTATTGATTTTAAGGGGCATTGTGACGACCCGGCGGTGGAAAAGGTGTTAGAGCAGGTGCGAAGTCAGGTGGCTGATGTGAAGTTGCTGGGTTCTTATCCGAAGGGAGTGCTTTGATGTATTTGGGTGTTCGATGTTCGATGTTCGATGTTCGACGAAGAACCGCTGTTTGCAAGTTCGTGCCCGGGTTTTCTCCTGTTCGGGAAGCCGGAACGAGCAGATTATCTGACATACTTGCGCGGGCCGCAGCCTGCTTTTGCGTCGAACATCGAACATCGAACATCGAACAATACTGCTACTGACTATGCCAACCACACCTTGTTGCAACAAACTCCTGATCATTGGCCTCGGCCTGATTGGTGGCAGCCTTGCCAAAGCAGCTCGTGAAAGAGGTCTGTGTCGGGAAGTGCTGGGCATTTCCCGCAGTCCTGAAACGTGCCAACAGGCACTGAAAACGGGAGTGGTCGACAGGGTGCTGGGCTCCGTTGAGCAGGCAGCCGGGGAATTGACAGCGGGTGATATTGTTGTAATTGGAGTGCCTACGCTGGCGGTATCGAAGGTTCTGTCCGAACTCGCCCGAATTTTCCCGACCGATGTCACCATAACCGATGTGGCCAGTGTCAAGGCCAGCGTTGTGGCGGCGGCCCGACAAAGCTACGGTGATGTGCCACCGCAATTTGTTCCCGGGCATCCCATAGCAGGGTCAGAGCGCAGCGGAGTGGCTGCAGCCGACGCCAATCTGTTTGTTGACCACCGTGTGATATTGACGCCTTTGCCCGAGACCGGAGCGGAGCACATTGCGCGCGTGCGTCAGTTGTGGCAATCGGTGGGGGCTGCTGTTAACGAGATGCCGGTTGACGAACACGATGAAGTGTTGGCAGCGACCAGTCATCTGCCGCATATGCTGGCTTATTCGCTGGTAGACACGTTGGCGGGAATGCGCGAAAACCTGGATATTTTTCGCTATGCAGCGGGCGGCTTTCGAGATTTTACCCGCATTGCCGGCAGCGACCCGGTGATGTGGCATGACATTGCTCTGGCCAATCGCAAGGCACTGCTGGGCGTGCTGGATCAGTTAACCGATCATGTTGCTGATTTGCGCACTGCTATAGAAAGTGCAGATAGCGATCACCTGATGGGTGTGTTTACTCGAGCGCGAGAAGCGCGCAACCACTTTACCAAAATGTTAGAAAAGAAGGCGTATCTGGAACCAGTGACTGACCAACAAATTGATTTCACAAGCAAGCCCTGTGGCCCACTCGGTGGTGTGATTCGCGTACCGGGCGATAAATCCATTTCCCACCGCTCCATCATGCTCGGTTCCCTGGCAGAAGGTGTAACCGAAATCAGCGGTTTTCTGGAAGGGGAAGACAGTCTGGCTACCCTGCAAGCGTTTCGCGATATGGGTGTAGTGATCGAGGGTCCGGGCGATGATGGCCCCGACCAAAATGGCGAGCGCAAACGCAAAGTGGTGATCCACGGCGTTGGGCTGCATGGCCTGAAAACGCCACCGGGGCCAATCTATCTTGGCAATTCCGGTACCGCCATGCGACTGCTTGCCGGTCTTTTGGCGGGCCAGGCTTTTGACAGTCAATTGACCGGAGATGCATCGTTATCGGGGCGCCCGATGAACCGCGTCGCCGACCCGCTGAGGCAGATGGGCGCGGTGGTGGAAACGGATGCCGGGGGTGTGCCGCCAGTGCGAATTAAAGGTGGCGCAAAATTGACGGGCATTGACTATCAGATGCCTATGGCCAGTGGTCAGGTCAAGTCTTGCCTGTTGCTGGCGGGCTTGTACGCCGACGGCGAAACCCGGGTTGCCGAACCCTCGCCAACGCGGGATCATACAGAACGTATGCTCAGGGGATTTGGATACCCGGTAACTCGAGATGGCAATACCGTAGCGGTAAGCCCGGGTGGTACTCTCAAGGCCACCCAAATTGATGTGCCCGCAGATATTTCGTCAGCCGCATTTTTTCTGGTTGCTGCAGCCATCGCACCGGGCTCCGACCTTACCCTTACCCACGTGGGTATCAATCCGACCCGTATTGGTGTTATCAACATCTTGCGGCTGATGGGAGCCAATCTCGAACTGTTCAATAAAAAGGAAGTGGGTGGCGAGCCGGTGGCAGATATCCGTATTCGATACGCCCCCTTGCGAGGTATAGAAATTCCGCAGGATCAGGTGCCTCTGGCCATTGACGAATTCCCGGTATTGTTTGTTGCTGCAGCTTGTGCGGAAGGTAAAACGGTATTGCGCGGGGCAGAAGAGTTAAGGGTAAAGGAAAGTGATCGCATTCAGTCCATGGCAGACGGGCTGCGAGCGCTGGGAGTACAGGCTGTGCCTACCCCGGATGGCATGGAAATTGTGGGCGGCCGAATAGGTGGCGGTGAAGTGGAGAGCCACGATGACCACCGAATTTCAATGGCATTTGCGGTTGCCGGCATCAGGGCTGATGCACCGATTCACATTAAAAACTGTAACAATGTGGCGACATCGTTTCCCGGTTTTGTGGAGCTGGCCCGGTCTGTTGGTATGGAGCTGGAAGTACTGCCTGATTAACCTGCGGGGAACAAGATGAATTCTGCACATATTCCCGTCATAACCATTGATGGGCCCAGTGGGTCGGGCAAGGGCTCGATCAGCCAGCTGCTGGCTCGGCGCCTGGGGTTTCACTATCTTGACAGCGGCGCCCTGTATCGACTGTTGGGGCTTGCCGCCAGACGGCATGCAGTTGAGCTGGATGATGTTGAGTCGCTGGCTACATTGGCAGCGCACCTGGATGTGACTTTCGATGCTGCTGGCGAGGTTGAATCGGACGACAGCGGGACTTTTAATGCAAAAATACGGCTTGAAGGCGAAGACGTGACCGATGAAATTCGCACGGAAGACGCAGGCGCCGACGCCTCCGCGGTTGCTGCCCTGGCAGAAGTGCGGCAAGCCCTGTTGCAGCGTCAGAGAGCCTTTGCCCGCTCTCCGGGCCTGGTGGCAGACGGACGCGATATGGGTACGGTGGTGTTTCCTCGGGCCAGGGTCAAAATATACCTGGATGCGAGCCCTGAAGTAAGGGCGCAAAGGCGGTATAAGCAGTTGATTGCAAAGGGGGAAAGTGTTACCCTCGCGACCCTCTCCGAGCAGGTCAGGGTTCGTGACGAGCGTGATCGCCACCGGGCTGTGTCGCCATTGGTTCCCGCTGAAGATGCTTCGATTATCGACAGTTCGGCGATGACGATCGAAAAGGTGCTGGATGCCGTCGTTGCTATAGTTGGTACGCGGATAGCACTGGACAGATAGCACTGGACAAATAGTACTGGACAAATAGCACTGGACAGGCAGCTTGGAGAACAGGCAGTAAACTGGTTGAATGCCAATGTGATCAAGCCAGAATCGCACATTGGCATTCATTGTTTGAATAACCCGCGCAACTGGTGGCGTGGTCGGGCACTGAAACACCATTGAAGGTTTCATTGAAGGTTTCACCGCCCTTGAACTCCGGATATTTTTTAATATGAGCGAAAGTTTTGAACAACTCTTTGAAGAGAGTCTGAAAACAGTAGAAATGGCGCCAGGCGCAATTGTCACCGGCGTCGTCATAGATATAGACCGCGACTGGGTAACCGTTCACGCCGGTCTCAAATCTGAAGGTGTTATCCCCGCTAATCAATTTGTCGACGACAACGGCGAGTGTTCGCTGCAGGTTGGCGATGAAGTTCAGGTGGCGCTCGAAGCCGTGGAAGACGGTTTTGGTGCTACTCGCCTGTCGCGTGAAAAAGCAAAACGCGCCGAGGCCTGGACATCCCTCGAAGCTGCTCACGAAGCAGACGAAGTGGTTACCGGTATTATCTCTGGCAAGGTGAAAGGTGGTTTCACGGTTGACGTTCAGGGTCTTCGTGCTTTCTTGCCGGGCTCTCTGGTAGATGTTCGTCCTATTCGCGAAACGACGCACCTGGAAGACAAGCCTCTCGAATTCAAGGTTATCAAGCTGGATGCCAAGCGCAATAACGTGGTGGTATCCCGCCGTGCGGTCATGGAAGCGGCCAACAGTGTTGAACGAGACGAATTGCTCGGCAAGCTGGAAGAGGGTGTTACGCTCAAAGGTATCGTTAAAAACCTGACTGACTACGGTGCATTCGTAGATATGGGTGGTATTGACGGCTTGCTGCACATTACCGACATGTCCTGGAAGCGTATCAAGCACCCCAGTGAAATCGTTAATGTCGGTGACGAAATTGATGTCAAGGTGCTCAAGTTTGATCGTGAGCGCAATCGTGTTTCCCTGGGCCTCAAGCAAATGGGCGAGGACCCCTGGGTGAACATCAATGCGCGTTACCCCGAAGGTACTCGCGTCAAGGCGCGTATTACCAACCTCACCGATTACGGCTGTTTCGCCGAGCTGGAAGAGGGCGTTGAAGGTCTGGTTCACGTGTCTGAAATGGACTGGACCAACAAGAATATTCACCCCTCCAAAGTTGTTCAGTTGGGCGACGAAATTGAAGTGATGGTGCTGGATATAGACGAGGAGCGCCGTCGTATTTCTCTGGGTGTGAAGCAGTGTCACGCCAACCCCTGGGACGAATTTGGCAAGACTCACAGCAAGGGCGACAAGATTTCCGGCAAGATCAAGTCCATCACCGACTTTGGTATCTTTATTGGTTTGGACGGCGGTATTGACGGTCTGGTCCACCTGTCCGATATTTCCTGGCAGGAAGCGGGCGAAGAAGCGGTACGCAAGTTCAAGAAAGGTGACGAACTGGAAACTGTTGTGCTGTCTATTGACTCCGAGCGTGAGCGCATTTCACTCGGTGTCAAGCAGTTGGATTCCGACCCCTTCTCAAACTACGTGGCGACCAACGATAAAGGTTCTATCGTAAACGGTACAGTGAAAGAGGTTGACGCCAAGGCTGCAATTATTACACTGGATGAAGAAGTAGAGGGTGTGTTGAAGGCGTCCGAAATCAGTCGTGACAAGGTTGAAGATGCCCGCAATGTCCTGAAAGAAGGTGAAGCAGTTGAAGCGAAGATCGTTAGTGTTGATCGCAAAAATCGCTCCATTTCCCTGTCCATAAAAGCCAAAGACATTGCCGATGAAAAAGCGGCGGTTAAGGAACACCGCAAGCAGGAGACAGAAAGTTCGTCTCCGGCCACAATCGGTGATCTGATCAAGGCACAGATGGAAAGTCAGGACAAGTAACATTCTGATCACGGGGCAGCCATTGGCTGTCCCATACTGGAGTCCCACAGCCTGGAGAAAAGGAATGACTAAATCAGAGCTGATTGACCTCATCGCCAGCAAGCAAGACCAATTGCCACCGAAAGACGTCGAGTTGGCAGTAAAAATGGTTATAGAAAACATGACCCAGGCCTTGGTAAACGACAGGCGTATTGAGGTTCGCGGGTTTGGTAGCTTTTGTCTTCACTATCGCGCACCGAGACTTGGCCGCAATCCCAAGACCGGTGATATGGTTGAGTTGTCTGGCAAGTATGTGCCCTATTTCAAGCCGGGCAAAGAGTTGCGCGAAAGAGTGAATGTTGGTTTACAGGCAGCTGTATAGGCATCTTATCATTCGTCCCGTTACACTCAGCAGTTAATGAAACGGCTTCTGGGCAAGGTCTGCTCTGATACAATAAACGGCAAGGTTTACACCTTGCCGTTTTTTTTTGGCTTATGGCATGCGCTCACATGGGAGATGTGGCGCAAAAAATGAGTGGAGCGAAGTATGACGCTATTAAAAAAAATTCTTGTCTGGCTGTTGCTCGGGCTGGCGATCGTGCTCGGTATCTGGATTGGCCAGGATAACAGTGCGACTACCTCCTTTGTGTTGTTCGGGTTTACTTTGGGAGAAATGCCATTGGCCTTTTGGGTGCTTGTAGCTTTTGCCCTTGGCCTGATGTTTGGCGTACTGGCTACTCTGTTGCCCTGGCTGAGTGCACAACAGCAAGTTGGCCGCTATCGCAAGCGTTTGCTGGACGTTGAACGCAAATTGGCGCGGGCCGAATTGCAGAGACATCAGTCTTAATGGACACCATCATTGTCTCGTTGCTGTTTCTCGCCGCACTTGCCGGTGCCTGGTATCTCGGCAAGCGCCAGGGTGCTCGTTCCAGCAACCGGCAATCGGATCAGTTGTCTCTCAAGTATTTCAGAGGTATTAATTTTTTACTTAACGAAAGCCCGGACGAAACGGTTGATGCCCTGATTGAATCGCTGGAAGTGACACCGGAAACGCTGGATACGCATTTGGCTATCGGCAACCTGATGCGTCGCAAGGGTGAAGTGGAAAGGGCTATTCGCATTCACCAGAATTTGTTGTCGCGCCCAAATCTGTCAAAGGACAAGTTGCAGCATGCTCAACTGGAGCTGGCGCGAGATTTCATGAAAGCCGGTTTGCTGGATCGTGCCGAGCGACTCATGCTTGATGTGGTGGAAATGTCTCCCGAATTTTCGCGGTCAGCTTTACAGCACCTGATAGAAATTTATCGGGATGAGCACGAATGGGAGAAGGCTATTCGTGCCGCCAGCCGTTTGCAACCAGTGCGCCGATTTGGTTTTCGCGGGCCGCAGCCGTCTGTGGAACAGGCACACTTTTGTTGTGAACTGGCAGAATTGGCGCTGGCCAGGGGTGAGCATCTGGAGGTTCGTCGTCAGTTGGAGAGTGCGCTCAAGTATGACAAAAATTCAGTGCGGGCCAGCCTGTTACTGGGTCGTCTTGAGGCAGAGCAAGGCAATCATCGCAAGGCATACAAACAGTTCAACAAGATAATTGCCCAGGACCCGGATTATCTGCCTGAGGCAATTGAAGATATTTGTATGTGTTTTGAAAAGTCAGGTCGAGAAAACGACCTGTTGCCATATTTGCAAGAGCTGTACAAAAAACATCCGGGCACTTCCCTGTTACTTGCCCTGACGGATAAAATGCGCTGTGTAAAAGGTGAGCAGGCCGCAGCCGACTATTTGGCGCAAGAGCTTCGCGAGTCGCCATCCCTTAAGGGTGTATTGCGCCTGTTGCAATCAGAGTACCTCCAGGGCAGCGAGCGCCGTCGTGATATGGCGTTGGCAACAGATGTTCTTTGCAAGCTGGTGAGCCTGCATCCCGCTCACCGTTGTCAAAGTTGCGGATTCTCGGGTCGTGAGTTGCATTGGTTGTGTCCAACATGCAAGTCCTGGGGCACTGTAAAACCTGTTCGTGGAGTTGAAGGGGAGTAGCCAGTGACAAACCAAAAAGCCGGGTCGCGTATTATCGTGGCGCTCGATTTTGCCGATGTTGCCGATGTTTATCGTTTCACTGATCGGCTTGACCCCGCACTGTGTCGCCTGAAGGTAGGTAAGGAGCTGTTTACTCGCGCAGGTCCGGAAGTGGTGCGAGATTTGGTCAAGCGCGGGTTTGATGTGTTTCTGGATCTCAAGTTTCACGATATACCAAATACGACGGCGCGCGCGGTAGCAGCGGCCGCTGATCTCGGTGTGTGGATGGTCAATGTGCATGCCGCCGGTGGGCGAAGAATGATGGAGGCGGCTCACAATCAGTTGGTACAACAGGGTAGTGAGGTGCTGTTGATTGGTGTAACTGTGCTTACCAGCATGACGGCAGAAGATCTGACAGAAACTGGCATTAACAGTTCGCCCGCCGAGCACGTGCAATGGCTGGCTCGACTGGCTCAGGCGAGTGGTCTTGATGGTGTCGTCTGTTCTGCACTGGAGGCAGAGGTTCTCAAGGCCCGGTTTGGTAGTGAGTTCAAGCTGGTAACACCGGGCATTCGCCCGGCAGGTACAGACGCCGGGGACCAGCGCCGAATTGTCACGCCTGAGCAAGCGGTAGCCAGCGGCAGTGATTATCTGGTGATTGGTCGTCCGATTACACAGGCGAAGGACCCGGTTGCGGTGTTGTCAGAGATTAACCGGTCTATTGGTGGTGCATAGGCGCCTGGTTCTTGTGCAGGTCCCGGGTAGATGCAAGATCTGTGTGAGAAACGAACCCAACGAATTTATTGCAAACTGTTAATATAAAATGTGATCTGGTTATCGTTTTTAATGTGTATCAGTTATGAGATGGCCTGTGAATATTGACGTGGTTACGCCACTGGTCGTATAGTACACTGGTTGGCAGGGGAGCAGCCTTTGGCAGGTTCAACGTGCGTGTAAGTGGTGAATATGTCTTGCCCATGCATCCTTCTCTGCTTTTTGGCGTATTTTAAATTGTGTGCCATATTGGCAAACATTATGCTGGTAAACATTACGCCCTGAAAATTGCCATACCGTGCGATGCCATGGATGGGAGAATTATAAATACCGGGATGTAGGTGAATGAGCGCATTTTTCAGTTCTGGTCCTGTTCCAGATTTTGTATATATACGCATTGTACCTGTTAAACGAACGACGGGCTTCTTTATCACTTGCTCGCGTACTATCTCCCCCCCACATTTGTCTGTAAACCTTGCCCTGTCTCCGTCATGAATGCACCCACCCGAACGTCACTACAGGTGTTGCGCGATGTTATTTTTGCGCTCTATCTGCGTGAACTGAAAACCCGGTTTGGCACCTACCGGTTGGGTTTGGCCTGGGCATTTCTGGAGCCAATGGCTTTTATTCTGATTTTGACCACCGTCCGTTCGTTCAGAGGGGCGGGGGATTTATTCACTATTCCAATGCCTCTGTTTTTTATGTTGGGGTATGTACCATTCCAGTTGTTTTCTGCATTGATGAAAAAAGGGGCCTCTGCAGTATGGGCAAACCGGGCATTATTTAACTACCGCCAACTCAGACCGATTGACGCCTTGATTGCCCGCACTCTTGTGGAAACCCTTGTTTGGGGGGGCGTGCTCGCGGTGTTAATGTTGTTATTCTGGTGGTGGGGTTATCCGGTCCAGGTGGCCGACCCTCTGTTGATGATTGCCAGCATTGGCGCATTAATTCTGTTGGGCAGCGGCGTTGGCCTGGCCCTGTGTGTCGCTCAGGTCCGCGCTAACGAATTGAAAAAGATTGTGCCGATAGTCACCAGGCCGTTATTTTTTGTTTCGGGTCTGTTTTTTTCACTCAACGAAGTTCCGAGCCATTTGCATCATTATTTGTTGTGGAATCCGATTCTGCATGCGCTGGAGCTGATTCGGCATGCCGCTTATCCGGGTTATGCCGCAGACAGTGTGTCTCTTGTATTTGTCGCCATCTGCGCTTTGGTGTCATTCAGCTTTGGTTTGGCCGTTTATCGGCTGGATTGGCGCAGGATGGTGGCCTCATGATCCGTCTGCAGAATGTTAGCAAGTCGTATCCGAGCAAGCTGGGGCGGCAATACGTTATTCGTAATGTCAGTACTGTGTTACCGGCCGGTCGCAATGTTGCGATTCTGGGGCGCAACGGCGCGGGAAAGTCTACCCTGTTGCGTCTGTTGGGTGGTATCGATTACCCGGACCGGGGAGCCATAGTTACCAAACGGCGTATTTCGTGGCCGTTGGCCCTGGCCTCCGGTTTTCAGGGCAGCATGACCGGTCGTGAAAATTGCCGATTTGTGGCGCGAGTTCATGGCCGTTATAACTTTGACGAAATTGAAGGTTATGTTCAGGACTTCTCTGAACTGGGTAAAAAATTCGACCTGCCGATCAACAACCTGTCGGGGGGGCAAAAAAGTCGCATCGCGTTTGGTTTGTCGATGGTATTTGAATTCGATACCTACCTGTTGGATGAACTGACGTCGGTAGGAGACCCCGCCTTCAGAAAAAAAGCCAAGGCGGAGTTGGACAAGCGCTGCGAAAGCGCAAATATCATTATGGTATCTCATGCCGAAAATCAATTGCGGCAGTTCGGTTGTGATCTGGGCATAGTGCTTCATGAGGGGGTTATGACAATCTATGACGATTTGGAGGAAGCCATTGCTATCTATAAAAATCTTTAGGGTGCCTCCAGACACTCAATAAAAATTTGCTGTTATCAGGAATATGTAGGGAGTTAAATAATAGTGAGTGCGCAAAATAACAATACCGCGCCAATGGTTGAACAAAAAACTGAACAAAAAGCTGAGCAGAAGGCGGAGCAGAGCGGTCAGGCCAAAGTGCAGATATTATCTGCAGGCGTACAGGCTGTGCGATCCCGAGAATTTATTGATCTGTCTTTATGGAAAAAGAGCTGGATGTGGCTTGTGGTGTTTCCTTTTCTGTTGTCCTGCATATATTACGGTGTAATCGCCAGTGATCGCTATGTCAGCGAAGCAAAAGTGACCATCAAACAAACTGATTCCATCGGCCAGGTGGAAGCTGGCATATCCTTGTTGGGTGCAACCACATCGCCGGGCGCGCAAGACGCGAAAATGCTTCAGGAGTATTTGCTCTCGCTGGATATGCTTCACTACCTGGAGTCAAACCAGTCACTGCGTGCACATTATCAGTCTGGCCATGCGGATATGTTTTCCCGTCTTGACGAAGATGCACGGCAAGAACAGTTTCTCGAATTTTACCGCGATCACATGGAAGTTTCTTATGATGAACTTTCTGGCGTTTTGACAGTTCGCGCCCAGGCATTTGAGGCTGACTATGGCCAGCAGTTGCTGAAGGTGATCCTCGCCCGTGGTGAAGAGTTTATCAACAATATTGGCCATAACATGGCGAAAGAGCAGGTCGGCTTTGTTCAAGGTGAATTGAACCGGGCACGGGAGAGCCTGCGGACCAGCCAACATCAAATTCTGACGTTCCAGGATGAGCACAAGCTGTTTAATCCACAACAGGAAAGTGGTGCCCGCCTGGAAATCGTCAATAGTATGGAGGCCTCATTGGCCCGACTTAAAGCAGACCTGACTAATCGATTGAGTTATATGCAAGACACAGCGGTGGAAGTGGTTGCCCTGAAGGATCGTATTAGAGCGGAAGAAGCCCAGTTGAAAATCGAGCGCAGCAAGTTGGTAGGCGATCAGGCGGGTGAAAATATGAATGATGTGAACGCTGAATTCAAGAATTTGCAAATGAATGTGGAATTTGCCACGGATAATTACAAGACCTCTTTACTCAGTTTGGAGCAGGCCCGTATTGAAGCCTATCGCAAACTCAAGCATCTGGTAGTAGTTGATAGCCCCAGTCTTGCTGAAAACGCAGAATACCCGCGTCGGATTTATATCCTGTCTACTTTGCTGGTTTTGCTGTGTATTTTTTATGGGGTTGGAAGAATTGTTGTTGCTACGGTTCGCGAGCACCGTGATATTTAGACATTAAATAAAAAGTTAGATAACCAATTTGTTATTTAGAGCGAAGTATTAATGAAATTTAAATGCATAATAATTACCAGTCTGTTAATTGCAGGTTTACAGGTGCAAGGTTGGTCCACGGAAATTACCCAGAAAGCTGAACCGACCAATACCGCTGTCGAAAATTACGATCCGTCGGTGCCAAAAGTGTTTGGTGGCTGGATGTTTAAAGGGGATTTTGCCAAAGAATCTTTTTCCGGATTTAATCCGAATTATGAAATCAGTATTGGTAATCGAGTCAATGTACAATTGTGGGGTGGGTACGAATACCAGGGTGTGCTGGAGGTTGACCCCCAGGGAAATGTTTTTATACCCAAAGTTGGGCCAGTCAAGTTGTTGGGGGTTCGAAACAGTGAACTTAACCGACGTCTTGAGGAACATGTAAAAAAAGTTTATTCAAAGAGTGTTGGCGTCTACGCAACACTGGACGCGGCCCAGCCGGTTAAGGTGTATGTTACTGGTTTTGTGAAAAAACCTGGTCTGTATGCGGGGCTTTCATCCGACTCTGTACTTTATTATCTGGATAAGGCCGGTGGTATTACACCACGAAGCGGGAGTTATATAGACATTACGCTACTGCGTAATGGTAAAGTTTTTCGTTCTATTAACCTTTACGACTTCTTGTTGCTTGGGCAGTTGCCAGCTATGCAGATGGTTGATGGTGATATCGTTCAGGTCAATCACCGTATGCGATGGGCGGCGGTTTCCGGACTGGTGCAAAATGAATACGAGTTCGAGTTTGGCGATGAGAGTATTTTGCTGAGCAAGCTGTTGGCAGATGCGAAAGTTCAGCCTACGGCCACTCATGTAAGGGTGAGCCGTAATCAGGGAAGCGAGCGTCGAACAGAATATTACCCCTTGCGTCGGATTGCTGATGTAAAGGTGCAGGGGGGTGATCAGGTAGAGGTGACGGCAGATAAAAAACTGGCAACGATATCGGTACGTGTAGAAGGTGAGCATGACAGCGCCCAAGAGTATGTGTTGCCCTATGGCGCCACTTTTGGCGAGTTGATGGACAGAATTCAACACAATCGGCGTTCCAATTCAGGTTCGGTTCAATTATTTCGGAAAAGTATTCAGGAACGACAAAAGTTAATGCTGGAAAGTTCATTGCAAGCGTTGGAGTCTAGCTTGCTCACGGCTCGTTCGGCGACTAACGAAGAGGCTAAGTTACGCACACAGGAAGCAGAGTTGATTTTGCAGTGGGTTGAGCGCGCTCGGAGTATCGAACCGAGTGGCCAGGTTGTGTTGGCGGATGCAGAAACATCGCGACAAATAGTTTTGGAGCCGGGTGATGTTATTCGGGTGCCGAGAAAGACCAACCTGGTAATGATTCACGGTGAGGTGTTATCGCCCAATGCGGTGACGTATAGCCGTAATCGAAGTGTGGAAGATTATATCAAGCAAGCCGGTGGATTTAAGCAAGACGACGGAAACAACAAAATTTTGTTGCTGCACAGCAATGGTAGCTTTAGCAGTGTTGCTCAAAAAAAGTTGCGCAAGACAGTGCTTGCTTTGGGGGATGAGATTATGGTGATGCCGAGAATTGATACCAAGTCGTTGCAGGTGACGAAAGATATTACGGAAGTGATGTATCAGATTGCTGTTTCGGCTGGGGTTTTGTTGGCGATATAATGTTTTTATCTGGAATCTATAGTTGAATCAATAGGATTTTTCTTTACTGTGGGCTGTAATAGTTTTTTGTTTTAAAGCTTGTGGCTTTTAGGTGTTGAATTGATTTGAGGGTGGGTTGGTTGTACCAAATAATGGAATGCATAAAATGAAAAAAAATGACGACAAGTTTAATTTTGTTCATAGATTGAAACGCCTTAAAAGATCAGTTAAAAAGAGAGGCGAAATAACAAAATTAGCTTTCCCTGTAGAATTGAAGGGTGGAAACTGGCTGAGTGATAAAGAGCGGCCTGTAGCTGTTTTTTTGGCTTTAACCCATGGAAGCGAGATGTTTTTTTTCGATTTTTTAAAGAATATCGGGTTGCTTTTGTGCTTGGGAGGGCGTCTTGGGGGAGAGTGAAAAGAGAACTTG
>JBNKFQ010000138.1:0-16797 GCA_050289385.1 Porticoccaceae bacterium
GTTATTCGTCGTTCATTTGGAATGACCAAACTTCTCTCCTCATGCCTTGTCTGGCGTTTTTTCAGGGGCAACAGCGCCTGCCGGGTAATTGTTAACGGCCCCTAGTACTCCTTTTTTACCGATTGACTTCTGCGGCCAACCTGATTACCTCCGGCGTTCAAATAAAGGCTCGTGATTCTTGCCGACCTGACCTGTCGATACTAGCAGTTAGCATATGAAAAACTGCAAAGCAATGTAAAAGCTTTGGATTAAAGGTCAGATTATTTGAACAAACGGAAAGTTTTTATCCAAGCAAAAAAACACTTGTATAATAGAGTAAATCGATATTTTTTAAAAAGTTTAAATAGTGGATTTTTCTGCAGCAGATTCATTTTTTATTCATTTTCAGTCCACTTTTTTCGGGTCGAAAATTCAGTATTTATTCATTTTTCTCCACTGTCACCCTCAGAAACGTAGCGATGGTGATGATTTACCTGATTTAAAAAATGTATGCGCTATCAGGTAAACCATCCGCGGAACACAATCTGGAACCAGTAATCTTTTATACACTTTCCATCTCCCGGCTGTTTCCGGAACGAACCCAAGCCATCAAAGTGATCAACCGAAATTCAGAATAGTTATTAAATATCAACAACTTAAGGAATCTCTGATTAATTACAGTATATTTCTGGCCTAAGTAGCCCCCAAATCCTCAAGGATTTTCTTCGCCAGCTTCTCTTCCATGGGGCGGCGAATGGATTTGTCCGGGCTGGAATGGCGCACCGAAATGCCAAAGCTGATGTTACCGATCAGTACAGCTACGCCATCGCCCCACCACAGTGACTGATCACCGTACTCAAGCGGCACCGGTTGCATAGGGATCACATGCTCCTTCGCCGCCTGGTGAAAGGATTCCAAAAACTGTTTGCCACCGCCGCTGCCCGCTGGCCAGGACTGTGCATTGAGTATGGCATAAGTACCACCTTGCCCGGCAGCTTCGTCAGTTGCCCAGAAGCAGGTGGACGACCAGGCACCGTCGCGAGTCAGGCCGTCGTCGCGTCGCTGGCCGGTGTGGACAGAAACGCCAATCACCTCTTCGAGCACCTTTTCACTGAGCATGTCGCACGCGTTGATAGGGGTCGGCTCTTCAGCTACAGCCGACTCTTCAACGACTGCCGGTTCAACCGGATCTGGCGGGGAAATCAAGGTTACGGTGACACCAATGCCCACCAGCAGTGCCACTGCCAAAATTGCAACAAGCCCTCGAAATCGCATGAGTTTTTCCTCCAGACTATATATAAACCACTGATTATTATAAATATTACGCACCGGAACCAAAAGTCGGGTGACCCATCGCTGAAGTCATCGAATGGTAAACTCTGCTCCTCGACGATGCCGCGCTTTGTCTGCGCGCACCTTCCGCATTTTTTAGGGGGATTGCCGTCATTTTGTATTCACTCGCCCCCCGGAGTCGGGTACAGTAACGCAACCTGGAATACCTTGATAAAAAAATGCGAATAATGAACAGAACTCGCCTGGCATGGCTGGCAACCTCTGCAATGTTGCTGGCAGCAGGAATTTTAACCATCCTGTACCTTACTGACAACTCGTTAAAGCGTCTTGTTCTACCTGATGGCACAACAGCATTCTATTTCAGGGGCTCAGATGTCATGCCCGCTGATGGATACCCCAACCCCGGAGAAATCCGGGTCGACGGTGATATCTTTTTTCAGATACCCGAAAATGCGACACCCCTTATTGTGCGGTCAAAGCTGTTAGTGCTCACGGTAACCGGAAAGTCGGCGTTTCGAGTAATGGCTTATTCCGAAAAAAACGGTGAGCAAGTGGATGTACTGTATGGCAATGTTGTGGCCGAAAAGTCCTATGAATCGCCCTTTGACGAATCCGCCGACCTGACAGGTGGGCAGATGGTGATGATCAATATTACGATCGATCTGATGGAAAAGGAAACTCTGCGCGACGATGAAGTGCCGCAATGGGTTCAGGATATTGTCGCTGGCAAGGAGCCGACAAGGCCCTGATTTATAGAATCAAAAGGCATTGTTACCCGATTGACGCCACATGCTTCGCCGATCAACAAGAACCCTGTCGAACTCGGTATTGATATAGTGATCCAAAAGGCACCAAATCCATAGTCTGCCGGGGAGAGGTAGAAGTCGGGCAGTAACAAAGCACGGCTCAGGCTGTCAGTCGGAATAGAGCAGGTTGACGATTTGATTGGCGATATAGAGCAAGCGATTAATTAAGATAAAAATACAAAGGTGAGCACTGGGGCTCACCTTTGTTTAGTTACATTGTTTAGTTACATTGTTTAGTTACATTTATCGTGAATTTATCGAGATTAGAATTCGACACCCACGCTAACACCAAAAGTTCGTGGTCGCGGCGGCAACGCTCCCGGAGTACCGGTATCCAGATTTACCCACTCCGTATTATCGTTGAACGGATTTGGCATGCCGTTTTCGTTTAACAGGTTTCTCGCAAACAGGCCGAGGGTAATATTTTCGCTCCAGTCCCAACTGATATTGGCGTTCAAAATCTCAATAATATCGGATTGGTTACTAATCGCTTCATAGTAACCCTGCCTGATATGCCATAACACCTGACCTTTACGGTTATATTCCAGGTTCAAACGACCGCTCTTTCCGGCAAGAAAGAAATCGTAATCCGCGGTAAAACCAAAATGGTACTTGGGAACTACTGGCAACCTGTCGCCAACATTGATAGGTTGCCCGTCGAAATCAGCCCCTACCAGCCTCGGGTCTGCCGAGGTACCGTGAGCGCCAAGGGTAAAGCGATCGGTTATATGCCAGCCAATATTCCAGTCAATACCTTTAGACTCAGCTTCACCACCGTTTACAGGCGCATTGTAGGGTGTACCCGGTAACAGACTAATAACCTGGTAGCCATCCATCTCACTATAAAAAACTGAAATGTCGTAGTCGATGCGTCCGTCGAACAGATAACCCTTGCTGCCAAGCTCATAGCTTCGAGTGGTTTCGGAGTCATAATCGGGAAATCCTGCAGAAGCCGCTGCAGCGCTGTTAATACCACCACTACGGAATCCTTCGCTGATGCTGGCAAAAATATTGACCTCGTCCGTCATGTCGTATCTCACAAAAACACGCGGACTCAGAGCATCGAAATCGCCCTCTCCCAAGCCATCACGTTCTCTGTGATCTTTAAAATAGCGCAGTCCTGCACCAACCTCCAACACGTCTGAAATCTGGTAGCTGGCTTGCCCAAAAACAGCTTTAGACTTGCTATGAACATCCTTGACGAGTTGTTCAGCAGATATCCATTCACCTGCAATCGGTCCGTCATAGGGGCCATATTCACTTACATAAAGGCTACCGTTGTTCAACTCATTGTAAACTGCTCCCAGGTTCCACTGAAAAGGGCCGTCTTCAGTTGAACTGAAACGAATCTCTTGAGTAAACGCATCTCCCTCATAAGCACTTTGGCGCTGAAACCAGTACCAGCCGACATCCCAACGGTCATTCGGGCTGTTGCTGTATTCGTTGTCAATGTCCACGTAGCTGGTACTACTGAGCATATGAACAGAGCCCAGGTCATAGTCGATAGTCAAATTATACTGGTCGTAATCCTGCCTGGTGCTCGGTGTGTTGAGGCGTCCAAATGCCTGCACAAATTCGTTATTCCTGATATTGCCACGGCCATCAGTACCCGCCAAACCGGTATCCTTGCGGAATACCGTATAAGTACCAAGCACTTCCAAATTATCTCCCGGTCGCCACAAAAGCTTGGTACGAACACTGACCGCACTACTGTCATTGATGTCCTTCTCACCAGCGGTTGGTTGATCTACCCAACCACCTTTATTTTCAAATACACCAGATACCCGCAGCGCCAGGTGATCCTGCACTAGCGGAATATTTACAACACCCATAACATCTTCGCTGGGTGCTCCGTCTTGAGTAAAAGAAACCGATACATCTGTCGCGCCACCAAAACCGCCTTCGAGATCGGGCTTTTTGGTAATAAAGCGGACAACACCACCAATCGACCCGGAACCGAAAAGAGTGCCTTGCGGGCCTTTCAGTACCTCGATTCTATCCAGATCGTATGTGCGATAGTCCAGTGTCAGGCCCTGACCCATCGTTGTCGTTGGCGCCTCATCCACGTAAACACCAACCAACGGGTCTCCAATGATGTTTCCCAGGCCTCTGAGAAATATGCGACGCTGCCCATAAAAACCGTTGTCCATCACGTTCAAACCCGGTACTGACATGCCCAGATCGTTAAAATCCGTAATCCGACGCTGTTCAAGTTCCTGGGCACCAATCGCTACAATACTTATCGGAACATCTTTAATATTTTGTTCCTGTAGCTGGGAGGTAACAACCATCTCCTCTATTTCACGATCTCCTCGCTCCAGTACACTCTTTTTATTACCCTTGGCTCCATCACTTTCGGCGTTATCGAGCGGTTTAATGGCAACTGTGCGCTCATCAATAAATTCATAACCGAGACCACTTCCAGACAGCAACATAGCAAGGGCCTGGCCTTCATCGTATCGTCCCGTAATCGTTTGCGCCTGCATACCTTTGGAGACTTTGGACACAAAGACCATCTGCAGGCCACTCTGCTCGGCAAATGTTTGCAGCGCTGAATCAAGCGACTGTTGAGAAATATTAAAATTGTGGTCAGCGGAGAAAGCTGATGTCGAAAATGCCGACGCCAAAAAAATTGAAAATGCCAGCTTGCGTTTGTTTACTGCCAAATGTTTCATTTTTAAATCCCCTATTGATGCTCGATTTGAGATTGGAATTTCATATCCGCATACAAGACGTCGAGTATCATTCAACCGGGTACAGTTAATTTAATCTCGTGCAAGATCTCGAGACAACAAGGTAACGTAATTACTGACTTTATTGGTTCGCACATGGGCAATCTGGTGTAGAGATCTAATAAATGCACCCACGTCAAAGGGGTCAAACGTGCCTGTAATCTCCAATGACTTGAGGTCATTACCACTGACGACCAAACGACCTTCATTGTAACGATTAAACTCTTCAATAACTTCGGACAAGGGCTTTTCATTAAACACTAACTTGCCAGTACGCCATGCTGTTGTTGTCGCAGAGCCAGTTTTCTCCAGTCGAAAATTGCGCGATCCGCTTTCAACAACCACTTGAGAACCGGGATCAATATAAATTGTTTGCGAGTTCTGACCTGAATTACTGGCATTATCAACAAACGATACCTTAACCCGCCCCTCCAGTACTGATATCAGCGTTTTGTTATGTTGTTTGTATACGTTAAATTCTGTGCCAACCACGCTCACTTCGATATCCCGAACGAAAACTGAAAACGGCCGTGTGCTGTCCTGCGCGACATCGAACAGTGCTTCACCTTCCAGCAGAGTTATACGACGAGCATTAGACTGCATTTCTACTGCAATTTTTGAGCGCGTATTGAGATGGACGGTGGAGTTATCCGACAACTCCAGCTGACGCAATTCGCCAGTTGTTGTTGTATAAATAGTCTCTTGCTGTGTACCCATATTCCATTGCCAATACCCGACAACTGCGATTACCAAGCTGGCGGCAAGGGCAAAGGATAACTGAAAAGTACGGCGGTGCAGGGGCTTCACTACATCATGATTTACAGCACTGCGAGTCAGTTGTCGATCCACAGGCGATTCCGATTGCACCGTTGACTTGCTGTAATGATGCTCCCCCAGAAGATCTATTTCCTTAATCATGGACCTGGCATCGTGGTAAGCCTGCCAATGTTCGGGAGAGTTCGCCAACCACTGCCGAAAGGCCTGCTGTTGCTGCGATGACAGAGCTCCTTCCTCCAGGGTCAGCACCCACTCTGCAGCCGTTTCTGCCAATCCGCTTTCCAGCGTATGTACGTTTTGCCTGTCAGTCACTTTGCTGCCCTGCCCTGTGGGTGGTTTACCGAGTAAAAATGAGTCATTGCACTTGCCCCATACGCTTTTGGCAAAACACTATCGCTTTGGATAGATACTTTTTAACCGCGTGATGTGTTACCCCCAGGTATTCACCAATCTCCGAGTAAGTCCTGTTTTCCCAGCGATGCATGATCAGAGCCTTGCGCCAGTTTTCAGGCATATCATTCATCACCGCCATCAACTCCGAAAAACGCTGCCTGTCGTGGGTAATCTGTTCGGGCGTCTGCTGTTCCGACGCCATATCCAGCGAATCCATCAATTCGCTGTCAAAGCGGACTCTTTCCCGATTATTCTTTCTAATTCGGTCTACTGTGAGATTGTGAGCAATTTCAAAGAGATAGGATCGTCGATTGCGTATTGGGTCTTTCTCTTCCAGGCCAATCAGGCGCAAAAACAGTTCCTGCAGGATATCCTGAGCCTCCTCTTCCACGCTCAGGCGTTTGAGGATATACAGGCGCAGGGTATCCTCCATTTCGTAAAAGGTGCTTACCAGTCGCGAGCTGCCGGGCTTGTTGGGGCCATTGCCCATAGTTTTACTCCAGGTGCTCATTTACCCAGGTATCGTGCCTTGTTCAACGGCCGGATTACGCCGCCGTGACACCATGACGAATGTCGCGGGTAAAGTGGGTACACCTGTCAGTATAGAAATTTTTATCGGTGGAAGTCTGCCGCTTGATCGCGTCATACGTGACTCAAACAGAAACCGGCGAACCTGGATACAAGGTTCGCCGGTATTCATTGACTATTAATCAACGCGAGTCAGAAACCCACGTTCATATTACCAATTTCACATCCAACCTTTAAAACTCAACTCCCAGGCTAAAGCCAAAGGTGCGTGGTCTGGGTGGCAGCGCCGATGTAAAAGAACTTTCGTCGTAGCCGCTGCCAAACACCACATTCCGGAAGGGGTCAAAGGAGCCGGTTTCGTTAAGCAGGTTTCTGGCAAACACTCCAAGGGTAACCGTATCCGTCCAGTCCCAGGTCATGTTGGCGTTTAACATTTCGATAACATCGGACTCACCAGTAAATGCAAAGTACCCAACCCGGTTGCGCCATTCCACCTTACCTTTGCGGTTGTAATCCAGGCTAAACACTCCGGGTCGGCCAGCCAGGTCAAAGTCGTAATCCGCTGTGAATCCGAACTGCACCTTGGGAACCATAGGCAAGGTGTCACCAACATTGAATGGTTGTCCTTCAAAATCCGACTCTACCAGGGTTGGATCAGTGACCGTACCGTGGGTACCGAGTGTGAAGCGGTCAGATACCTTCCACTCAATATTCCAATCCACGCCTTTAGACTCCCCAATGCCACCGTTCAGCAACGCATTAAATGGTGTGCCAGGAACGGTACTGACAATTTGAAAGCCGTCCATCCGGCTGAAAAATAAAGCCACGTCGTAGTTCACCGCACCATCCAGCAAATAGCCCTTGCTACCAAGCTCATAGCTCCAGGTAGTTTCCGGATCGTAGTTGCTGTATTCAGGTAGCGCTGCGTTGTTAAAACCACCACTACGAAAGCCCTTGCCCGCACTGGCATAAAGATTCATATCATTAGTGACATCGTAACGGACGTAAAAGCGGGGGCTAGTAGCGCTGAAGGTTTCATCGTTGGAAGGATCTTCATGTTTGTCTTCCTCGAAATAGCGTAAGCCAAGACCCATTTCCAGATTGTCAGTAATGGCGTAGCCGGCCTCACCAAAAACCGCCCAGGATTCGTTCTTACCGTAATTTACTAATGGGATATTGTATACCCATGTACCCTGAACCTCTCCTCGATAAGGACCGTAGGACGTATCGTAACCAGTGGCACGTTCGACCTCGTTGACTACGCCACCCACAGTCCACTGTAAGCGGCTGCCCGAGTTGGAACTGAAACGCAACTCGTTACTAAAAATCTCCCCGACCAACGGGGTATAGTGTTGAAACCAGACCCAGCCAAAATCCCAGTTATTGGCATTGGAAAGATTATAGGTGGCGTGTTCTATATCAATATAATTGGTGCTGTTCACAACGCTGAAGGCGCCAAAATTGTATTTTATGGTCAAGTTGTAAAGGTCATAGTCCTGGCTGCTGGTTGGGTGGTCAAGACGCCCAAAAGCCTGTTCAAAGACCTGATTGTCAGTATTCTCTTCGAAACCATCCGTCGAGCTTAGACCGGCGTCTTTACGGAGCAGACTATAAGTTCCTGTCACTTCAAGATTGTCGGTAGGTTCCCAAAGCAATTTGGCGCGCACATAAGTCGCTTGAGAGTCGTTGATATCTTCAACGCTCGCAGCCGGTTGATCGACCCAGCCGCCGTTATTTTCAAATACGCCAGCCACCCGCAGGGCAAGGCGGTTCTCGACAAGAGGAATATTAACAACTCCTTTAACGTCCTGGCTCGGTGAACCACCCGTTGTGAAGGAAGTGGAAACATCAGCACGGCCACCAAACTCCTGCAAGTTCGGGTCTTTGGTAATAAAGCGGATTGTGCCACCTACTGAGCCTTGGCCAAATAATGTACCTTGGGGTCCTTTTAGAATTTCAACCCGCTCGAGGTCGTAGGTTCGATAGTCAATTTGCAATACCGAGGAACCCACCGTTGGCGTTTCGTCGAGGTACACTCCCACCAATGCTTCGCCCACGGTACTGGCAAGGCCTCGCAAATAAATCCGTCGCTGCCCTATGTGGCCCCAGTCCATCACACTCAAACCCGGTACTGCCATTGCCAAGTCGTTAAAATCACTGATTTTACGCTGTTCCAACTCTTCAGACCCAAGAGCTATGATACTGATTGGCACATCTTTAATACTTCGTTCCTGTTTTTGAGCCGTTACAACCATTTCTTCTATCTGTTTGTTATTGCGGGAATCCAGTACTTTTTCCTGACCACTTGCCGCACCTGCATCAGAATCACGCGCAATCACATACATACCATCGCTGCGCTCACTGATTTTTAAATTGGTGCCATTTAGCATTTTATGCAAGGCCGTTTCGGAATTCATTTCACCAGTGACAGCCGAAACCAATATAGATGTGTCAACGTCCCGCTCAGCGATCAAATTTACTTTTGCCTGCTCGGCAAAAAGTGCGATGGCTGATTTTAACGGTTGTTGGTTAATTCGAAAATTCGCCTGATCGGCAAATACCGGCGCCGTTGCAGCGAGCACCATTGCCAAACCGAGCGGTTTGACACCATAAGATGTTATTCGCATATTTTGTTTATTCATATCCCACCTCGAAATTAATATTGTAGAACACGTTTCAGCAGGCTGGCTCTGCGTCAACAACGCTATGACGCATATCTTTTTTAAAAGTGGACAAAAGTTTTACCTCTGATCACGCTTTTTTTTCAGAACCGCTTGATCGGATGATTGCCATACAATATCGGCACCGCTAACTTCACCAAGAATTTCTACAATTTCACTGCCACGCTGCAACTGGAATGCCGCTGTCACAGGTGTACTATTCAAATCAGGATCCAGAACATTAAATTTTAACCCGAGGTTTCGACACAGATCGTCCAACACCTGCGACAAAGGCGTATGATCATAAACCAACATACCCCTGCGCCAGGCACCGACGGCATCGGCTTCGATGCGATCAACGCGCAGAGGTCTGGTACGATCTTGCGGCATTTCCAGTTGATTGCCAGCCACTACCTGTATTGCCTGCCGCTTACCATTCGTATCTTTACGACGTGCGTCAGTAACATTGACAGCGCCCTGCGCAACCCTGAGCACCACTGCATGGCGGTGAGCATTAATGTTAAAACGGGTACCAATGACTTCCACTCGCATATGAGCGGCAGCAACCTGAAAGACTCGAGCTGGATCGGCCTGAACATCAAACATGGCCTCGCCCGATCGCAACACTACCGAACGCTGCTGGTCGGTATAGGTAACCTCCACACGAGAACCGCTGGCCAGATTAATGGTGGAACCATCGGCCAGGGAAATATCCTCGGTCTGCCCCATTGCTGTTTCATAGACAAGTGGCTGCAGTGATTCTGGAGACCACAAGTTTTGCGCAACAAAAACAGCAAGCACCAGGCATGCTGCCATCGATACCGCAAAAACGGTTTTTTTAACCGCAGAGCCCAAACTCGTGTTGTTGTCGCTGACCTTGCGTCTGGCACCGGTCCAGGGCAGCAAGGTAGCCGATCCGCCAGATTTCCCTTGATCTGCGCTGCCGGATGCTGCGGTACTGTTAGCCAAGCCGCAAAGCTGACCGGCCCCATCCCAAATTTGTTTTACTTGGCTGTATGCAGAACGATGCAGCGGCGAAAGCGCCAACCAGCGATCAAAGCGTTGTCGGTCACTTTCGGCCGCCTCACCAGATGCCAGAAATACCACCCACTGCCGCGCCTGTTCGGTGGCCATGGCTTCGGGTGTCTCTGATTCGTCAAACCATTCTTTGTCCATCGTCCCTACTCCGGGTATTGCTCACTCAGGCGCTGCTGGCAAATTTCCAGGGCCCGGTATACATGTTTTTTGACGCCATCGCGCGAAATGCCCAACTCTCTGGCAATCGCTGCAAAATCCATCTGCTGTACCCTGTTCATCAAAAAGGCGCGGCGACGACGTGCGGGCAGTTCATCAATGATCGACTGCAACATAACCAGTTTTTCACGACTGATTACGGTTTGTTCAGGGGAATCTGACCTCGACAGATCAGCATCATCTGGCTGGCAGCTGTTTTCGGCGATTCGAGTTTGCTGGTAGCCTTGCCGAATAACCTGACGGCGCTTGGCGTCAACAGCCAAATTGCGGGCAGTGCGGTAGAGAAAAGCGCGCGGGTTGTCTATTTTGGCAGGCTCGGCAACCGACAGCAGATGCAAAAAAGCCTGCTGCAGCAGATCTTCGGCTTCGTCGTACCCGCACTGGTAATTTGATTGAATCCAGCCACGCACCTCATCGCCATAGCGACGATACAGCGCCTGCCACAATTCGTCATCGCTTGTCATACTTTGCCCCGTGTGTCTCCCTTTAGTATTGCACCTATCAGGCACGGGACAAGCAGTTGTCTCTTGATACAATGCGCCCACAGTCATCCCCGTTGAAGTGACCAGCCGCTTGAAAACCAGTTACGGGCGCACTAAGACGGGTCAGAATGGCAAAAGGGGACAAAAGGGGGTGCTGGAATGCGTATTTAAGCCTGAATGGGCTTTAAATGGTCGCACGTCAGTAGTCGCACGTCGCACGCCAAAAGCAATGCCACATTTGCGGCTCTTAGCCAGAGAAGGCTTGATTAGTATGTCATATCTCCAAAAACTTCTTTAAAAGCGTGCGACGTGCGAAAAATAGTTTTACCATTTCGGCGCCGAAGGCGGTCCGAAGGACCGAGCGACAGCGAGTCACTACCGATGTGCGACCAGTCCTTAATTAACAGATATCAGAAAACAAAATCTTCCGGCGGCTTTTCGCCCAGCAAATTCTCAACCCAGTAGTCCCACTCCCGGCGTGTAGCGTAGCCCGGCAGATCCAGGTCCTCGCCAGGCAGCATCAGCATGTCGAAGGTTTTGTTGGCTTGCTGCAGAGCCTCGACAATGCGAAAGGCCGCCGATACGTGGAACACTTCATTGAGCATACCGGCAATGATTAACAGTTTGCCACGCAAATTGGCGGCATCTTCTTCGATGTAGGGTCCGGGTTCGTGAATATTGGCAAAGGCACCAAAATTGCGCATGTCGCCAGCAGCAATCCCGGTTACGCCTACCCGATAAAATTGCGGATGCCGGAACATGCCCCGAAGAGCAGAGGGCGCCATCCAGCTGCCCACACCCACCCGCTGCAAATCCATATAGCTATATCGCTGCGCCAGTTGAGTGATGGCTGCAACGCTATCTTCCTGTCGATTGGCAGGCCACAGCTCAACCGCTGCCGAGGCAAATTCCCGACCCCGCAGGGGTGTGCCACGACCAGCCACCATCACCACAATAAAACCCAACTCGGCATAGGCGGCCGGCGACATATAAAGCCAGTTACCCGCAGTATTGTTGCTGAAGGAACCCACCGGCGTTTTATCGTGCTCGGTGCGATCCAGAATCGGGTAGCTTTTATCGGGCGAAAAGTCTGAGGGTTTATAGACCACTGCATAGATGTCCGTTTTGCCATCTGCCGCCTTCAGCATCACCGGCTCGGGCCAGCGCCAGAATTCCGGCAACGCAGAAAGGTCGGCCGCCTCGACATCCATCAACTTGTTGCCATCACGATCGTAAAGTTGAGTTACCGGCGCCTGGTCCACTCGCGAACGGGTAGTCACCACATAGTCGCCACCGGGCGAGACTGCCTGGGCATTATTATCCCGAAAGGAAATTCGACTGCGCTGGTCTAGAGCCGTATAGTCGTGGTCGCTGGATACGACAGTAGTGAGTTGGCCTGTGTCTATATTTACCCGGCAAATATCACCGTAATAAGGGTTACGGCCAGTAACGCGACCCACGGATTGCAAATACAGTTCACGCCGATCGGGGTCGTAACGCAACACATTGCGCACGGTCCACGGGCCACTGGTTACAGGGCTCTTGAGCTTGCCACTGCCCAGGTCGTAAAGATACAGATGGGCCCAGCCACTGCGCTCGGAATACCAGATCAGCTCGTTGCTTTCGGGCAGTGGTACCATCAGGGTGGAAAGATGGGTATCGGGAATCAGGTTGAAGTTACCCTTGATCGGTTCCTCGATTACCACCCTTACCGAGCCACTGTGGGTGTCAAACGCCAGCAGAAGCGCTGCAGTGCCGTCGGCCTGCCAGTGCAGGTAGTAAGCGGTACGGCTGTCAGCACTCCACCAGCCACGCCGCCCGGAAAAGAAACCGGTGTAGTCAGGGTAAGAGATCGGTGTAGCCGGATAGTCGGCAAACTGTTGTTCTCCGTTATCAACCTTGATGGCCACCAGATGGTACTTCTCAATATTTTCCTCACCAGGGAAGGCCTTGCGATATTCGGGGTCAATCAACCGGGGCCGCAAGCTGCCATCACCGGGCACGTGTTCAACAATCGGTGGCCCGGCCTTGACCTCACGAGTATCGCGCACCACTGTCAGCACCCGCTGCGAATCAGGTGACCACAGAGCCTCCAGAGACGACCAGTGAATCCGTCCCTGGGCCGTCGAAGTGCCACCCCAGGCATAAAAGCGGTTGCCGTCTTCAGTCAAAGGCCGCTCTACACCGCTGTCGATGCTGTATAACCACAGGTTGTGATCGCGCTCGAACAAGGCATAGCGGCCGTCCGGCGACAGCTTCCAGTGATTCGGCCAGGTTCGAAGTTCCTGGCACTGTCCAGCCTCTGCATCGTAACGCCAGCGACGCTCAAACGCGTTAAAACTGACTCGTCGCGGTGAGAGTTCAATTTCCATATCGGCCAACGGCAAGTTACCGGCATCCACCGGTGTGCCACTGGCCCCCTCCAGCGCTGCGGCCAAAGCGGAGTGATCAAAAGCACTGCGGTTTTTACCCTCGCCAGCGGTCACCAGACGGTACTGCTTGCCAGCATGAGTATCACGCACATACCAAAAACTGTCGCTGTTCTGTATCCAGTTGGGATAGAGGGTGGTATTGAGCGCCAGTTTGCCACTTTGCGAGCCCTGTTCCAGTATGCGGGCACGTTGGTAGCGAGAAAGGATATCTGCAGAAGTGTCCTGATCACGCGCTACTTCAGATAGGCATTCATCGGGAAAGGCAGCAGAGGTTGGAATTGCTGCCCCGGAACTGCCCAACGCCAGTGCGGTGCCCAGCGAGGTTTGCATAAATTGTCTTCGCGACAACCTTTCAGAATGTGATTTGCCAGCAGGCATTACCCCCCCTCAGAACATCATTGGTCAAATCCGCATTACTTTACATCAGCTTTCAGGGCCTGTTAACAAGCCCTGGCAAAACAGTATTTTTGACCAACCTGTAGCTCTTGATACTATCGTGCCCTGCTCTATTATTTCGGGATTTTCATAAAGAGGTCTCGACAAGCAACCGCCCACCCACTTGCCTTGATCCTGAACCCGTCTGAACGCCACAGATATACTGTAATTAATCAGACGCTCCGTGATATATACTGCGCGCTTTGAATACACCAAGTGATCAAGGCAAATACCTATGCCCACCACCCCCTGTGTCAGCGAAATTCGCATTCACCCGATCAAGTCCACGGCCGCCGTGCGGCTCGATAAAGCCTGGGTGGAGGAAAAGGGCCTCGCGTGTGATCGGCGCTTCGTAATTGCCGACACCGAGGGCAACTTTATCACCGCTCGCAAAGAGCCTCGCCTGATCTTGATAGAAACAGCTCTCACCGCTACCGGGCTGGTTTTTACGGCTCCTGGCCAAACACCAGTGGCAATAAACTATCTGCATTTACCCAACCGTTACCAGGCGGTAAAAGTCTGGAATGACACCATCGAGGGGCAGCTCTGTGGGCCAGACCTGGATCAGTGGTTTAGCAACTATCTGGACCGCAATTGCCAGTTGCTCTTTTTCGGCGACAAGTCATCACGTCAGGTCAGGGAGCGAGAGACCCAAGTGGGGTTTGCCGACGCTTATCCTTTGCTATTGATTTCACGCGGATCGTTGCAAGACCTGAACCGCCGATGCAACAGCCCGGTTGCTATGGCTCAATTTCGCCCCAATATCGTGGTAGACAACTGTGACGCCTTTGCCGAGGACGGCTGGCGGCGATTGCGCATTGGTTCGGTAGAGTTTGAGGTGGTGTCCCCCTGTTCGCGCTGTGTATTAACCACAGTGGCTCCAGGCAGCGGCCAGTTCCATCCAACCGGAGAACCTCTCGCCACACTGAAAAAATTTCGTCGCGGCGAGGATGGCAACGTCTACTTCGGGCAGAACGTAGTGGCCCTCAATGAGGGCAAAATTGCGGTGGGAGATCGTGTTGAAGTCCTGGAAACCAAAACCCCGGTTCACTATCACGATCTCGCGCCACCCTATTTACCAGCCGCCAGCACAGCGGACACCGATTGGCCCGCCAGGGAAAAACAGCGCCTGCGATGCATGGCCGTAAGGAACGAAACCCACGATGTTAAAACTTTCGTGTTCAAGTGCCCGGATTTGGCTGCCTTCCGTTATTTGCCCGGCCAGCACCTGACTCTGGAGCTGGACATTGATGGCAAACAGGTGGTGCGCAATTACACGCTTTCTTCCTCACCAAGTCGCCCTGATACTGTCACCATCACGGTCAAACGTGTAGCTGGCGGTGTGGTGTCCAATTACCTTCACGACCACCTCAAGGTCAATGACCAGGTAACTGCGCGCGCACCCGACGGCGATTTCCACAGCGAACAAATTGCCACCGACAAAGTGCTGCTGTTGTCAGCGGGCAGTGGTATTACGCCAATGTTGTCGATATTGCGAACAATGAGCGATCGACAACAAGGTAACGACGTGGTGTTTTTACACAGCGCCCACAGTGAAAAAGATCTGATTGCCCGGGACGAAACAGGGCTGCTGGCGCGACAGCACGGCAAATGCGACGTGCGATATACCCTGACAAAAAGCGCAGAATCGGGCTGGCAGGGTTATCGCGGCCGACTGGATCGAAACATATTGGCTGACATTGATGACCTTGCAGAGCGAACGGTATTTGTCTGCGGGCCAACTGCCTTTATGGTCACCGCAAAAACATTATTACTGGAGCTGGGGCTACCCGAAGAACGTTATTTTCAGGAAAGTTTTGGTGTGCGCGCTGCGGTGCGCCAGGAACAACGAGATATAATGCTGTCATTTTCGTCCAGTGGCTTGATACATAACGGCAACAATCATGAAACCATTTTGCAACAAGCCGAACAGGCTGGCCTCGACCTGCCCTATTCCTGCCGTGCCGGCATCTGTGCCACCTGTCGGGTCAAGCTGGTAAAAGGTGACGTCGAAGAGCTGAGCGGCGACACGCTGACAGAAACGGAAAAACTGCAGGGGTATATTCTTGCTTGCAGTTGCATTCCCAAAACCGATATTGTGATTAGTGAAGGTTAATACCTGAGGAATTCTGTTTTAATACAACAAATAAAACCCCGATAATAATTTGAAATTGCCTGTCTGGAGAGCCCTCCCTTGACGGTGAAGGCTCTCGCTTGGCTAACTGCTCCGAAACTGAATTTTCGCTTTATCCAGACTTTTAGTGGTACATGGGGTAGCTTGTCGGCTCGAAGGGAATCAGTTCGTATTGAACTTGCAGATAGGTCACCAGATCCACCAACTGCCGAACGGTCATCACGTCGTTGTAGTTTTTCATTCTTGACTCTCCATCATCGTCCACCGTACCTACGGGGTAGCCTTTTACCAGACGGTGTGACGGATTGATTATGGAAGTTACCAGTTGGCCATAAGTTTGCAGATGTTTGACCTCCCCACCCAGACGTATATTGAGGGTGGCGTTGTCCGACTGAACGATGTCGCTGTCTCCGGCAACGAAATGACAGGCGTTGCATTGCAACTGCAAAAATGTATTTTTGCCGCTGGCGACATCGCCTTCCGGCAAGGTAAAGCCTCGGCCCGATTTGATACCGGCTTCGCAACTGGCTAATACAAGCGCCAATCCAGCCAGAACTACCAATAAAGCACTTTTCACAACTTGCCTCCTTCCACTACAGGGAAATCCCCATTGTTGTTTTTCCATCGAAATAAAATTTCTTTATATTTCAATGAGTTGAAAAAGTTCACCAAATACGCAATTCCTGGAAGCGCTCTTAAGTCATAGCATGTTTGGCTCGGCTTGTCTTGATATGCATCAAAAAATGCAAGAGCTTGCATAACAAGAACCAAATGGAATATAGAGGAATGGCACTGACTTAAGCTTGAATACGCCGTTAAATGGTCGCACGTCGGTAGTGACTCGCTGTCGCTCGGTCCTTCGGACCGCCTTCGGCGCCGAAATGGTAAAACT
>JBNKFQ010000139.1:0-18890 GCA_050289385.1 Porticoccaceae bacterium
ATAAAATCTTGCGGCCAGAAAGTCAGGCCAAACACATAAAATTTACGGGCTGGCAAGTCAAACCAGACCATTTGGCGACCATCAAAAGTAAACCAGGGCAATAAAAAATAGGCGGACAGCAGGGGCAACCAGGTCCATTGCTGCAATTTGCGAAAAAAACCCTTGAGACGTCGGGTATAAATTTTGTCAGGCGATTGATAGAGGTCGACAATGCGCACGATCTCCTCTTCCTGAGCAACTTCCACTCTGGAGAGTTGACGCGGTATTCTGTTGTCGGTCATTCAGTTATTCCTGACGTTCGACGTTCGATGTTCGATGTTCGATGTTCGATGTTCGATGTTCGATGTTCGATGTTCGATGTTCGATGTTCGATGTTCGATATACAAGTCTATCGACTTGTCGGGACCACGCCCCGGTTTGCCTGCGGCGCTGTTCTACCCCCTGAAAGCCGTGCGTAACGATGGCCCGAATCTTTTTCGTCCAACATCGAACGTCGAACGCCAAACAGCCCTCCCGCTACTCCGCTTGCGTCAGACTGAAAACGTACCCGGCCAACAGGTGAATCTTGTCAGCCTTCAACAGATCCTGGTGAGCGGGCATTTTGCCGTTGCGACCATTGCGAACAGAGTGACGAATTAACATCGGGGACGCACCATACAACCAAACGTCATCGGTCAGATCGGGAGCGCCCAGCGCTTTTTGTCCTTTGCCATCAGCCCCGTGGCAAGCAACACAGGTTGCCTTGAATACCTCTGCTCCTTTGGTGGCCTGGTCCGCGTTGTGATCACGCCCGGACAAGCTTAAAACGTACTCTGTCACATTAACCACACCGTCCTCACCAATAACCTCGCCCCATGCGGGCATGGCTCCCTGACGTCCGTAGGTAATACTCGCCTTGATCGTGTCCGGTTCGCCGCCATATAGCCAGTCCGAGTCAGCCAGATTGGGAAAACCATAACTGCCGCGAGCGGCACTACCATGACAGACAGCACAGTTGTTGGAAAACAGCCTGCGCCCCATCTTCAGGGCCTCCGGGTTTTTGGCCAGCTCCGCCACGGGCACATCGCGATAGCGAGCAAAAACCGGGCCGTAAATCGCTTCGGCTTTGGCAACTTCCTCTTCCCACTGGTTGACCGACGTCCAGTCGCCCACACCTTTCCAGGCACCGAAACCCGGGAACCAGATCAGATATAACACTGCAAATATAACGGTGAGTAAAAAACCGTTAAACCACCAGGCGGGTAACGGGTTGTCGTATTCCTCAATGCCGTCGTAAACATGCCCCGTCTTCGGAATTTCGTCGCTGCTGGCCTCTTCGCCACGCAATGTCACCCTGCGGTTGGCAAACAAAATCCAGGTACACCCTATGATGACAATCAGAGTTAATACAGAAATCCAGATACTCCAGAAGGTGCTCATAATTAGTCTTGCCTCTTCTCATCATTTTGCCGGGGTGTTTTTTGCTCGCCCGCATCAAACGGCAAATTGGCCGCGTCGTCAAAATCCGTCTTGGTGTGTTTACCAAAAACCCACCACAATACCGCAGCGAACGCCAGTGCTACCAATACAACGCTAGCTGATCCAATAACCGATTCCATATCAACCCCCTAACGCTTTTGTTTCAGCAAAGTACCCAACTGCTGCAAATAAGCCACCAGAGCATCGATCTCTTTCTCGCCTTCTACCGCTGCGCGCGCACCAGCAATATCCTCATCGGAATAGGGCACCCCGACACTGCGCAAGGCTTCCATTTTTTTGCCAGTCAGTTTTCCATCCAGTCGGTTTTCAAACAACCAGGGAAATTCGGGCATATTGGACTCGGGCACCACATCTCTGGGATTGAAAAGATGAGCACGGTGCCATTCATCCGAATAGCGGCCACCGACTCGAGCCAGGTCTGGCCCGGTGCGTTTGGAACCCCATAAAAACGGGTGCTCATAAACGTGCTCGCCAGCCACCGAGTAATGGCCGTAACGTTCTGTCTCGGCGCGAAACGGCCTTACCATCTGGGTATGGCAAACATGGCAACCTTCGCGAATATAAATATCCCTCCCTTCCAGTACCAGGGCAGGCAACGGTTTTAAACCTTCTACCGGTTCATTGGTTTGGGAAAGAAAGAAAAGCGGCACAATCTGCGCAAGACCGCCAAAACTGATCGCCACCAGAATCAACACAACCATCAAGCCAATATTTTTTTCAATAATATCGTGTTTCACTACACATTCTCCCCGGGCATTGCCTCAAACCGTTTGTGCCACCGCAGGGCGGTCTTTTTCTGCGTCGCTGTTTTTCTGCTGAACCAGAGTCCGATACAAGTTCCAGACCATCAACAACATACCCGCCAAAAACAGGGTGCCACCGAGGAAACGAACAAAATATCCCGGATAGCTTGCCTCTACCGATTCGACAAAACTGTAGGTCAGGGTGCCGTCATTATTAAAGGCACGCCACATCAAGCCCTGTGCGATGCCGTTTACCCACATTGAGGCGATATACAACACCGTGCCTATCGTGGCAAACCAGAAATGCGTATTGACCAGCTTGATGCTGTACATGTTTTTGCGCCCGATCAGTGCGGGGATCAAGTGATAAATGGCACCAATCGAGATCATCGCCACCCAGCCCAAAGCACCGGAATGAACATGGCCAATGGTCCAGTCGGTGTCATGGGACAAGGCATTGACCGTTTTAATGGACATCATCGGACCTTCAAAGGTAGACATCGCATAAAACGATAAAGAGACCACCAGAAAGCGCAAGGTTGGGTCGGTGCGCAATTTATTCCAGGCACCGGACAGCGTCATAATACCGTTGATCATGCCACCCCAGGACGGCGCCCACAGCATGATGGACATCACCATCCCGGTTGTCTGCGCCCAGTCCGGCAGCGCGGAATAATGCAGGTGGTGAGGGCCGGCCCAGATATAAAGTGCGATCAGGGCCCAGAAATGAACAATGGACAGGCGGTAAGAATAGACCGGACGCTCAGCCTGCTTTGGCACAAAGTAATACATCATGCCCAGGAAGCCCGCAGTCAGGAAAAAGCCAACGGCGTTGTGACCATACCACCACTGGATCATGGCATCTATGGCACCAGAATACGCGGAGTAAGACTTCCACATGCTAACCGGCACTTCCAGGCTGTTGACTACGTGCAACATCGCCACAGCAATGATAAAGGCACCGTAGAACCAGTTTGCCACATAAATATGCTTGATTGTGCGCTTGGTGATCGTGCCGAAAAAGACATAGGCGTAGGCCAGCCAGACAACAGTAATGGCAATATCAATTGGCCACTCCAGTTCGGCGTATTCCTTGGCGCTGGTAATCCCCATAGGCAAGGTAATGGCAGCAGCAACGATAATTGCCTGCCAACCCCAAAACGTAAACCACGCCATAAAATCAGAGATCAGCGGTGTGCGGCAGGTGCGCTGCACCACATGATAGGCTGTCGCGAACAGGGCACAGCCGCCAAAGGCAAAAATCACGGCGTTGGTATGCAGGGGGCGCAAACGACCGAAGTGGGTGTAGGGTTGTAACAGGTTGTTGAGATCAGGCCACACCATCTGCGCCGCCAGTAGTACACCCACCAGCATACCGACCACGCCCCAGACCACCGCCATAATGGCGAAAGCCTTGACCACTTTGGTGTTGTAATCTGGACTGTTATGCGCCGGAGAATCGTGCACAGGCGCGTCGTGCGCCGGCTGCTGGCCGGCAGTCGCAACGTTGTCGCTCATCAAGTCTTCCCATAGTTGGAATTTACACCCCACACCCGACCCATTGCGCCAGGCGCTAAAAATTTTGCTACCCCAGGCAATCCCTTTTTTGCCCTGCCCGTTATTATCACTGGAGGACCGCCCAAACAGGTTGACCTGTATCAATCTCACCAATCATCGACTCCCGATAATTACTGTAAGACAACCTGACGCTATACACCGGAAACCGAAAATCTATAACTGTGAACGCCCCTTGTTGGCAGCGATTCGCAGTCGCAACGCATTCAACTTGATAAAACCTTCTGCATCTTTCTGATCGTAAGCGCCGGCATCGTCCTCGAAGGTGGCTATACTTTCGTCAAACAGACTGTCTGCCGAACGACGCCCCACAACATCCACATTCCCCTTGTACAATTTGAGCCGCACATCGCCATTAACCACCTTCTGCGAATCGTCGATGGCAGTCTGCAACATATGACGCTCTGGCGCCCACCAGTAGCCGTTATAAACCAGCTTGGCGTAACGCGGCATCAGTTCATCCTTGAGATGAGCGACTTCACGGTCCAGGGTGATGGACTCAATGGCACGATGACCACGCAATAGCACAGTGCCACCAGGCGTTTCATAACAGCCACGGGACTTCATGCCCACATAGCGGTTTTCAACGATATCCAGCCGACCAATGCCATTGGCACCGGCAACCTTGTTCAAATGCGTCAGCACCTGAGCCGGTGTCATGCGCTCACCATCAATGGCCACAACATCGCCCTGCTCATAGGAAAGCTCAATATATGTCGGTTGATCCGGCGCTTTTTCCGGTGCCACCGACCAGCGCCACATCTCTTCTTCAGCCTCGGCCCATGGGTCTTCCAGGATCCCGCCTTCGTAAGAAATGTGCAGCAAATTGGCATCCATGGAATATGGCGATTTTTTCTTGCTGCTGGAAAAATCCACAGGGATTTCATGCTCTGCGCAATAGGCCATCAAGGTTTCGCGAGAGGTCAGGTCCCATTCGCGCCAGGGCGCAATCACCTTGATACCCGGTTTCAGGGCATAGGCGCCCAACTCAAAACGCACCTGGTCGTTGCCTTTGCCGGTTGCGCCGTGAGCAATGGCATCAGCGCCGGTTTCGTTGGCAATTTCGATCAAACGTTTGGCAATCAGGGGGCGCGCAATGGAAGTGCCCAGCAGATATTCACCTTCATAAATCGCATTGGCGCGAAACATGGGGAAAACAAAATCGCGCACAAACTCCTCGCGCAGGTCGTCTATGTAGATTTCCTTGATACCCAGCGCCTGGGCCTTGGCGCGAGCGGGTTCCACTTCTTCCCCCTGGCCGATATCAGCGGTAAAGGTTACCACTTCACATTGGTAGGTTTCCTGAAGCCATTTGACGATAACAGACGTATCAAGGCCGCCGGAATAGGCCAGCACGACTTTATTAATGGTGGACACAAGCTTTCCCCGTAAAAAATAGTTGCGATTTCGGGCGCGCATTTTATCAGAGGACAAGTGTTGGAAGACAGGGGGATATGCGTGTATTTGCTTAATTTATGAATATTACTGGATGTTGGGTGTTCGATACAAAAACAAAACCGGGCCCCCGGCTGACGATAAACCAACCCGCAAGCAATACCTGAAGGCCGAGCGCAGCAATGGCCCCAATCTTCAGCGTCAAACGTCCAACATCGAAAGTCGAACCTTCATGCCCCTGTCTTCCACCCCCTGAATCCGGTAGCATTCGCAGCCAACACGAACAAATGAGTGATCCATGCAAACACTGACCATCACCCGTCCCGATGACTGGCATTTGCACCTGCGCGATAACGAGGTGCTGGCCACGACCGTACCGGATGCCGCCCGCTGTTTCGGCCGTGGCATTGTTATGCCCAATCTGGTGCCGCCGGTTACTGACACGCCACAAGCTGCTGCTTACCGTGACCGCATTCTGGCGCAGCGGCCGCAACAGAGCGACTGGGAACCCCTGATGGTGCTCTACCTGACTGACAACACAACACCCGCCGATATCGAAACGGCAGCGGCAAGCGGCTTTGTCAAGGCGGTAAAATACTACCCCGCTGGCGCGACAACAAACTCCGATTCCGGTGTCACCGATCTGCGCAAGGTATACGCCGTGCTGGAGTCCCTGCAAAAAAATGGCCTGCCGCTGTTACTGCACGGTGAAGTCACTGACCCCGATGTGGATATCTTTGATCGCGAAGCGGTCTTCATCGACCGCCACCTGCGCGGCATTGTCGACAATTTTTCCGGCTTGAAGGTCGTGCTGGAACATATCACCACACGCGAAGGCGCCCAATTTGTCACTGCCGCACCCGACAATGTCGCGGCAACCATTACCCCCCAGCACTTGCTGTTTAATCGCAATCACATGCTGGCCGGTGGCATACGGCCTCACTATTACTGCCTGCCCATTCTCAAACGCGACACCCATCAGCAAGCACTGATCACAGCCGCCACCGGCGACAGCGGCAAGTTCTTTCTGGGCACAGACTCGGCACCACACACACGGCAACGCAAGGAAACCGCGTGTGGCTGCGCCGGCTGTTACAGCAATCACGCCGCCATCGAGCTGTACGCCGAAGCCTTTGATCAGGCGGGCCGTATCGACAAGCTCGAATCCTTTGCCAGTCACTACGGCGCCGACTTTTACGGTTTGCCCCGTAACCCGACGACGATTACGCTGCGCAAACAGCCCTGGCAACTACCCGACACCGTCAAACTGGGCGATGACGACATGGTGCCGCTGGCTGCCGGCACCACTCTCAACTGGCAACTGGTGGCCTCCTGAATGTCAGACTATCCATCACCAATTTCCACTCGATTTCGCGGGTTCTTGCCCGTGGTCGTTGATGTCGAAACAGGCGGCTTTAATAAAAGCAACGATGCACTGCTGGAAATTGCCGCGGTCACATTGAATATGGACGAGGAAGGCTGGTTAATGCCCGATGATGTGGTGTGCTGTGCGGTAGAACCCTTTAGCGGCGCCAATATTGACAAGGCCGCTCTGGAAGTGACCGGCATAGACCCGCTCGACCCGGAACGCAATGCCCTCCCGGAACACGAAGCCCTGCAAAAGGTGATTCAGAAAGTACGCAAGGCAGTGAAATCTACGCAATGCAAACGGGCGGTGATGGTGGCCCACAACGCCCATTTTGATCTCGGCTTTGTCAATGCCGCCATTGAACGCTGTGACATCAAACGCAACCCGTTCCACCCCTTTTCCTGTTTTGATACGGCGACACTGGGTGGTCTGGCATACGGTCAGACCGTGCTGGCCAAAGCCTGCGAAGCGGCCAATATCGAATTCAATAACAAAAATGCACACTCGGCAGCCTACGATGCCGAACGCACAGCAGAATTATTTTGCAGTATTGTCAATCGCTGGCGGGAATTGGGCGGTTGGCTGGTATAGTGTTCTGTACTCGATAAACCGGGTTCAACATAAAACCAAAAATAAAAACCCATACAACCGGGGAAACCTCTATGTATAAACGAATAAGCTTCGCACTCCTGGTATTTGCCTTGACCTGTACCAACGCTCTGGGCCAATCAAGATCGCAAGACACCTCTGCTGTAGATGCCACCCTGAACAATCTGCACGATGCCGCATCCAAAGCAGACTATGAGCGCTATTTTTCACAGTATTCAGACCAGGCGGTTTTTTTTGGTACCGATGCCAGCGAACGATGGACTATTGACCAATTCAAAGCCTATGCGAAACCCCACTTTGTTAAAGGCAAGGGCTGGACTTATAAAAAAATCAGCAGAAATATCTATATTTCCAAAGACAGGAATACTGCCTGGTTTGACGAAATGCTGGATAACAACAATTACGGCGAGTGCCGTGGTACCGGTGTCCTGATTCGGGAAGGAGAGCAGTGGAAAATTGCGCAATACCATCTGGTAATACCCGTACCAAACGAATTGGCTAACGAATTTGTGGCACAAGTCCGGGCGCTGAAAAAACAGCCTTGAAAACATTGACTTCTAAAGATCGGTCGCACGTCGCACGCTTTTAAAGAAGTTGCCAATCGTTTGTCTCATAGATAAAAACTCTATGGTTTAAGGGCCTTGGGGGTAGTGTCCCTTTAGCGTGCGACGTGCGAAAAATAGTTTTACCATTTCGGCGCCGAAGGCGGTCCGAAGGACCGAGCGACAGCGAGTCACTACCGACGTGCGGCCAACGAAAGCCCGATATTACGCTTAAGTAAGCCATTCATACCAGGGCCCGTTAACACTAATCCCTTTCACCTATTCGTTGACAACAGTGTGAAGCCCTATATAATTCATTTAGCTTGAAAGTTCGTCTTATATTTATGCATACCATTTCGATGTCCTGTCTATAGTCTTCGTCCTGTTTTTCATAAGTAAGTAACACTTTTAGCTAAACGGCCCAACTGATGGGCTTAAATTACTTTTAAATCAATAGGTTATGATTATGTCTACTACTACAGGCACCGTTAAATGGTTCAACGAATCCAAAGGTTTTGGCTTTATTGAGCAAGAATCTGGTCCCGACGTATTTGCTCACTTTCGAGCTATCGTTGGCGACGGTTTTAAAACCCTGACTGAAGGCCAAAAAGTTGAGTTCACCATTACTCAAGGCCAGAAAGGCCCTCAGGCAGAGAACATCGTAGCTCTTTAAGAGTCGCCATGTTGTGATTCAGCCTGACAGCCCTTGAGGGTTGACAGCTAAAGGGGCGAGACCGATAAGGTCTTGCCCTTTTTTGTTGGTTTTGATGGCAAGTGAGTTACAAGTGAAGGTAGATAGCCTGAAAGTAGATAGCCTGAAGGGTAGCCAGGGTTACCCACCCCTTCAGACTGACGACTACCTTATAACCGCATAACAAGTATCCGGGTACTCAAGTGAGCCAAACCGCTTTTTCATCGCTTAAACTGCAACCCTCATTGATTAATAATCTGGCTTCATTGAACTACAGGGCCATGACACCCATTCAGGCAGAGAGTTTACCCCCTGTCCTGGACAACAAGGATGTTATTGCATTGGCAAAAACCGGGTCTGGCAAAACGGCTGCCTTTGGTTTGGGACTGCTGCAAAAACTTGATGTAAAACGGTTTCGGGTGCAATCGCTGGTACTATGCCCAACCCGCGAACTGGCCGATCAGGTCGCCAAAGAAATTCGCAAACTCGCCCGCACCATTCACAACATCAAAGTACTTACCTTGTGTGGCGGCATGCCCTTTGGCCCCCAAATTGGCTCACTGGAACATGGTGCGCATATTGTTGTGGGAACACCGGGGCGAGTTGAAGAGCACCTGCGCAAAGGTATATTAAAACTGGATCATTTAAACACGCTGGTACTGGACGAAGCGGATCGTATGCTTGATATGGGTTTTCAGGCTGCGCTGGACGCCATTATTGAGCGTGTACCCCGCAAACGCCAAACGCTTTTATTCAGCGCAACCTGGCCCGAGCAAATACAGTCGGTTGCCGAACGTATTATGATCCAGCCGGTTAAAGTACAAGTAGAATCTACGCACGACAAAACCACCATTCGGCAAATCTTTTTCAAGGTTGCCGACAACAAACAACGTTTAACCGGCCTTCGTTTGTTGTTACTGAGGTACCGCCCTGAATCTACGGTGGTATTTTGCAATACAAAAAGAGAAACCCGGGAGATCGCCGATGAACTAATCACTCAGGGTTTTAGCGCTATTGCCCTGCATGGTGATCTGGAACAAAAAGCTCGCGACCAAACTCTGGTGCGATTTGCCAACAAAAGCACGTCCATTCTGGTCGCCACCGATGTTGCCGCGCGTGGGTTGGATATTGATGCACTGGATGCGGTAATTAACTATCACATTCCCCGCGACTCCGAAGTATACATTCACCGTATCGGACGAACCGGACGAGCCGGCAAGAAAGGTCTGGCCTGCTCCCTGTACAGCGAAAAGGAAAGTTACAAAATCGCTATACTGGAAGAATATCTCGAACAGGCTATTCAGCCCGAGCCATTACCACCCTTTAGCACTCTGGAAAAACCTGCATGGAAGCCGCCAATGGCCACCTTGCAAATTGATGGCGGCAAAAAACAAAAAGTCAGGCCGGGCGATATTCTGGGTGCACTCACGGGAAATAATGGCATCGCCGGCAAACAGGTTGGCAAAATTGATCTTTTTGACAACTGCGCTTATGTCGCTGTAGAACGCGGTGCAGCCAAACCCGCTTTAAAAAAACTGGGGGAAGGCAAACTCAAAGGGCGATCATTTCGAGTGCGGCGCATAAGGTAAACCGGGGCCGATAAACTTTCATGTACCGTTAGACTAACCTCACGGCCTGGCACCTTCGGCACAAACAAAATTTGCCGCCAAATCCATGGAGCCGGAACCTTTGTATTTGGCAATGTTCGGGTACGCGCACAGCGGGCGAGTAAACGCTACACCTTCTACAGGTTTGTCATTGACATACTTGGCGGCAACGATTTTTTTCGGTGCCACACCATTCTCAACCCACGATTCCAGCGCCTGTATTATGTTGTGTTCCGCATCGTTTTTGAGTGACGGCGCATAGGATGAAGATTGTCCAAAACTGTTAGCCCCCGGCCCTCTTCCGCAATGCCCCATGCCCGGCACCATAAACAGACGGTAAAAATTTGTCGTTTTATTGATTCCCCCCAGAGTCCTGGCAACACTCTGAAAATAGTCAACACTCCCGCCAGGAGAAGGCAGCGTGTCGCCCCAGCCATGGTAAACTATCAGTTTTCCGCCCCTGTCGCGAAATTTTTGCAAATCCGGATTGTTGGAGTTCAAAATATCCGGCAGGGGCTCTCCTGCAATCATTTTTTTATTTACCAGATCCGCAGCAACACCAGGAGCCAAACGATATATATCCAAATCGGGATCGTCGACGACCATGTTGGACAACAACTCACTGCCAAAATAATAGCCCGGCGTCTGTTCCGGTTTCTCGGCTATCACTGATTTTGGCCAAAAATCTGCCTCAAACGTAGCCTCGTAACCGGAATACAGTTGCTTTTTGGTCCCGGCATCAATCAGTCCGCCATAAATTTTTTGCAGAGTAACCACCTGCCTCGGCGTCAAACACTCGTCGTTGTCTGTATCGCCTTTGCACAGTAGTGATTCCGGTTCCAATCTGCAAAAACGTGGATCGGAAGCTATACCATCAATGACATGCGCGTCTGTCCGACACGCTGCCACTGCCGCTTTTTGAATAGCAGGTAATTTTGCAAGGGGAATAGAGCTACCTGGCTGGCTCCACTGTGCAATTTCGTTTTCAAGCTGCATAACGGATTCAAAGGTTAGAAAATTGGCTGGCGCGCCGGCAAGAATGCCGTCCCAATCCTCGGGAAACCGCTGCGCAACCATCAGAGCTTCACGTCCGCCATTTGAACAGCCAGCAAAATAGGAATACCTGGCGTCTTCACCATACCAGGTATTTACGATCAATTTGGCCCGCGTTGTTGTTTCCTTCAACGAGCGATAACCGTAATCGATAATTTTTTGCGGTTTACCCAAAGCCCAGGAAGCGCCGCCATTTTTCAGCCTCACATGACCAGTATCCGTGCCCGCCACAGCGTTACCGCTCAACAAACTGTCAGCCATCCTTGCATAACTTATGGCGCCAGCAAAACCTCCGGTACCAACCTGATAATACCTGCCATTCCAGTTTTTGAGTGGCAACCAAACTTCAAAATTGATATGAGAATCAGGGTTGGGTTTTGCAATACCATGAACCCGGCAAAAGTCAGGCACCTTATAGCTTCTGCCATCCGGCGCATCAAATACTCCACTGGAAACCGTTTCGGCAAGCACCATTTGCGTGCGGGGAATTTTCATGTTCAACAAACTCGCACAAGAAGCCAACTCTGCATGAGTTGGCCAGGACGACACAGTAAATAGCACGAGCGCTGCAATCATCTGCAGACATTTTAAATTCGAGGGCATGTTTTTTCCTGCAGGGTCTATTGAATTACCTGTTGAATTACCTGTTAAAGAGTTGTTGAATCTGTCCCCGGTTCAATTCCGCCCGTAAACCCAACATCAACAATATTCGAGCCTTTTGTGGTGAAAGATCACTGGCAAATATTGCTCCGGCGTTTGCGAGGGTTTTACCTCCTCCTTCAAAACCATAAACGGGCATCACCTCTCCACCAGCAACCCGTGTCGATATAACAACGATAATACCTTCGGCAATAGCTTTTTTGATTTCAGCAAATACCGGTTTGTTGACATTGCCCATACCAAGCGCTTGTACAACAATACCCCTCGCCTCTGTAGCAGCCGCGGCCTTAACCATTGACCCATCGGCACCGGCATACATCGGGACAATTTTTACATCCGGCAATTTTGCCGCCCCAAGAGGTAGATGCTGCCTGCGTGTTGATGTTCGAAAAAACAGCACTCGGTCCGGGTTTACCCTGCCCAGGAAGCCGTAATTGCCCGACTGGAAGCTTTCTACGTCTGATGTATGGGATTTGGTCGCTTCCCTTGCCGCATTAATTTGATTGTTCATGACAATCATTGCACCCATGCCACGAGCGCTTTGCGAGACAGCAACGCGAATTGCGTTTAACAGGTTTCGCGGGCCATCGAAATCGGTTTCCGATGCGTTTCGTTGTGCCCCTATCAACACTATCGGTTTATCACTACGAACTGTCAGATCAAGAAAATAAGCCGATTCCTCCAGGGTATCTGTTCCATGAGAGATCACGACACCAGACACTTCAGGGCGCGCCAGTGCCGCAGTGACAGATTTGTAAAGAGCAACCCAGTTATCCGGAGTCATGTAGTCGGAGGGTATATTGGACAAGTTCTCCACTTCGATATTAGCCACCTTCCCGATACCAGGCACAGTGGCAAGCAAGTCTTCTCCCGATATGGCTGGAACTGGAGCGTTTTTAACGGGATCCACCTTCATGGCGATAGTGCCACCCGTAGCAATCATCTTCACTACCGGCAGTTCGGCAAAAACGAGTGCCGGAAACAGAATCAAAAAATAAAAGCAATTTTTTATCGTGCTCATAAAAAACTCCAGATTCTCTGGTCAGTCCGCATACATATAGCTGAGAACTTTTATGACCAAAACTATCAATTGCTCAAAAGTGTACCGGGTAATTTAAACATATGGAATCGTACAGTTGGGTTGTGTGAATACGAACAGATTTGGGGTGATTTTTAACACAAAAAAATGGGTTTTGGGTGGAATGGCGCTTATTTAAGGGCGGTCGCACGTCGCACGCTATACGTCGCACGCTTTTAAGGCCGGTCCAACGCTTCTTCGCACAAACCAAATGCCTCGTAATAGAGTGTCTATTCTGGGCTGCTTTTATCCAATTGCGTTAGGGCCTGTTAACACTAACTGGATTGTCGCTGTTGTGGCTAAACATTCGCCACTCTTCCTGCTCTTTACTATGAAAAGGTGTCGCTCATTTGCCTCATTATTGAAAGAAAGTACCAAACCGCACTCCTTCTGCCTCGCTGGATACAAAAATGGCCTCCAGCAGCGATATTCCAATTAGTATTAACAGGCCCTGGGACAGGTTATAAGCTCATACGTGGAAAACTGGACATCGAAAATACTCTTTTCAATACATTCGAACCAAAACGCAATACGTCGAATTGGATGTGGGCCTGACGATTAGTCAATCGTCAAATTTGACGATTGACTAATCGTCAAATTTGTCAGAAAATTTAATGTCGACCATATCTGGAGCCAGGCGATGCTGGACCGCTTTCTAAATCACAACTTGCACTGGCAGTCACCGACAGATTTTCGGGCACGGGATCCGCACTTGTCGCAGCTCAAGACTGCGGCAATGATTGCACCCTACCCGGTAATCTCAGCTATCCCTCTGAAAGAACCTGGCATTTACACGCTCAGTGGCGGGCGCCAGCTGGGCAAGACAACGTGCCTGAAACAGCTCATGGGGAAAGCCTTGAGCAACAAGGTACCGGTCGATCACATTTTTTACCTGAGCGCCGATACCCTGTTGGACAGAAGCGAGTTATACGATATCGCCAAATTTTTCCTGGAATCCCTCGACGGAAAGTTGGGCTACCTTATGTTGGATGAGGTGACTTTTGTCAGTGGTTGGGACTTGACGATCAAAGCCCTGGCCGACGAGGGCCTGATGCGCAATGTCGTCTGCTGCTTAAGCGGCTCTGATAAAATTTTGCTGCAAGATGCCATCATGCGGTTCCCTGGTCGACGAGGAGATGCACAAAAACACGATTTTGAGTTACATCCATTATTATTCTCCGAAGTAGTTTCACTTGTATCCAGCTACCGAAAATCCACTCCGGATTTAAACGAACTGTTTTCATTGTATCTCAAGTGCGGCGGTTACATCGTTGCACTTAATCAGTTGATCACGCTCGGCGAAATCAAAGCCGCAACTTACCGTACCTACCAGCACTGGGTTGTCGGGGACTTTTTGCGTCTTAATCGCTCACAGAAAAATCTCTTGCAGATTCTGTTTTCGATTTTAAATTCTTATGGTTCCCAAGTGTCATTTCAGTCACTGGCAGAGCACACTGAGGGTCTGGGCAAGGATACAGTCAATGAGTACTGCGCCATTCTGGAGCGACTGGGTGTCATATCGATTCAATTCGCGCTTGATCAGAATAAATTGCGCGCAGCACCACGCAAGCACAAAAAAATACAATTTCTCGACCCTTTTATTGCCAACGCGCTGCAACAATTGGTTAACGAAAAGTACCAGCCAGTCGCCGCTATCGATGAATCGCTGCTGGTTGAGAGTACGTGTTTCAACCATTTTCAGCGTTTTTTCCCCACGTACTATATTAAAGCGGCTGGCGAGGTGGATATTGCCTATATCGACAACAACACTTTTGTTCCCGTGGAAATCAAGTGGCGCAACAAGCTTCGCCCCAACGACTTGAAACAGGTCAAAAAATACGCCAACGCATTTATTCTGGCCAGGCAAAACGAACCTTCGATTATCTCGGAAGTACCAGCCTACCCACTGGTTAGCTATCTAAACGAGTTAACCGGAAAATAAAACCATGGCCCACAACACGTCCTGAATCGTAAATCATACGGAACTGGCATCGTAAATATTAAATACTTGACGACGTATATCCTCCGTCCAGGGCCGCGCTTAAAATCACTATTTTTATCGTGATAATTAGCACTTTAAGCCCCAGACAAGCTCCTTCTCTCAAATTTATTTCCCAACTTTCAATCTTTTACCTCACATTTTCTCGGTCTGATCCCAATGACGATGAGAGTAAACTGCTTTAGAATCAAAAATCACAGAATCAAATTGCCGGCCGAAACCCCAAAGAGAGCCTCGACCAGCAAACGTATTCAAAATATTAAAATCTGTAGGATAAATTTAGTCCATAAGTCCTGGGGCGCACCAAAAAAACCCGATGGTTACCGCTATATGCAGCAACCAGCGCATCCACCCAAGCATAACCGCCAGAATTTGTTACGTTTCTTACGAATATGTCAATATCAACATCATCAAGCGTAATGCCTGTCTTCAAATGCAACTGATGATAGTCGCCTGCCGGCAAGCCCTTACCGATATCAGTGTTATATTCACCCACATATGCATAATCTGTTCGGAAAAAGGCATCTTTGCCAAAAATATGAAATTCCTTTTCCAATCCGGCACTGAAGTTAAAGTCAGCTGACCCCGGCAGATCGTCCCCTTTGTTGCCAACATTTGACGCATCTTCCGCTAATTTAGCTTCTCCATAAGACGCACTAAGATCAAGTTTGAGTGTATCCGTAAGATTTGTAGCAACCTCCAATTCTATACCCTCCGACTTGGCCTTCCCGGCATTAAGCTGTACCGTACAATTGCCAAATGGAACAGTTGATACAGGAATTCCATCCCAGTCAATTCGATAAACAGACGCGTTCACTGTTATACGATTATTGGCAAGTGAGGTTTTTGTGCCTAATTCGTAATTGTTTGTCTTATCAGAGTCCACTTGGGTTGGGTTAGGAATACCAAGACCGTCTACCAATCCATCTTGATCAACATCACATGCCGTATTTGGGATAACTCCATAGCCTAGCCGGAACCCTTGCGACCACAAACCATATATGATCGTATCATCTGCGGGTTGCCATTTCAGGCTAGCCTTATAAGTTTGGCCTTTTTCCGACAGATTCGTTTCACTTCCTACAAATAATGGCGAACCATTTAAAAAAAAGTCAGCAGCGACGTCCTGATCGTACTCAAAATGCCGAGCGCCAAAAGTAGCAGCCAACTGGTCGGTGATATTATAAGTCAGCTCGCCGAATACCGCATTTTGCTTTAACACAGATTTAGCAATGGCATCGTAAAATTTGACTCCAGGATCTAATAAAGGATCCCCTGACCAATCCCAGTACCAATTACTAATGGAATCCTTATTCTCATAATATAGACCAGCAATTAACTGGAACGGGCCATCGAGACTTGATACAAACCGAAGTTCATTCGCAAAAAAATCAACGTCATTTACATTGTGCGAATAATAAGGCGCGGCCATAGTAAAGCTTAAATCCATTTCTTGCGTTGCGTCATACCTGGCGATAGATGATGAATTGGTCAGCACACCCCAGCCAAAGTCATAATTGGCTGTTGCATTTGCAATCTCGATTTTGATGTCGCGAAATTCGTCGTTAGCACCATCAACACCTGTCCTTAGCCGAGTTTGCACATATTTACCGGGAATATCCATATTTACACCGCCAAATCCATCCTGCTCAGTTTTTTCCTGCATGTAGCTCAAAGTCACGTCCAGGTCATCGGTCACTTGCCACAACGCGGCGATGCGAAAACCAGTAGATGAGTCATTTCCCACATTATGCCGATCTTGCGCCCTACCCCCACCTGCGGCGATCGCCGCGTCTATGAACGATGATGGCTGAGTGCCCGCTACATTATCTACATAACCGCTATTCCTGAAACGATACGCCACCCCGCGAATTGCAAGCGTGTCCTTAACGACAGGAATATTCACTACGCCCTGGAGTACATTATTGTCGTCACCACGTCTGCCTGTGTGGGAGTACTGAGTTGCAAGTCTTCCTTCAAATTCCTCCAAATTCGGACTGACGGGAACTGTACGAACTGTACCACCCATGGAGCCTGCCCCATAATAAGTGCCCTGAGGTCCGCGCAGCACCTCCACGCGCTCAATATCTACCAGCTTAAGGTCGGCATTACCGGTGCCGCCATAATTGCTCGCCACACTAAGCCCAGATACCGGGGTTTCCCCAAAATAAGCACTAACTGGTTTACTGGCCCCCGAAGATTGCGGCCTGGATGCAATGCCCCGGATTATTATTTGATTCAAACCCGCGCCACGTTGTTGATAACTGACTCCGGGAAGGTTTCGAAGATAATCGTCGAATCCAACCGAATTTGTTTTGTTAAGCTCTTCGTTGCCAAGTACCGAAATACTTTGCGGAATATCCTGAAGACTTTCCGCCCGTTTGGTCGCTGTAACAGTAATTTCTTCAATCACACTGCTTCTCTTGTCAAGAATAGCCTTATCAGACTGTCCCTGTGTATCCCTACTCTCCTTCGCCGTAACCGTTATTGTCCCCTCTTCCCCCAATGCCCGATATTCGAGTTCGGTGCCGCCCAGCATGACCGCTAAAGCTTGATCCACGGTATATTTACCCTTCACTTCCGTGGAGTTAACGCCCTGCACAAGCTCGGAAAAAAACAAAATCTGCAAGCCGGTTTCTTCCGAAAGCTTATTGAGTGCGGCAGACAAAGATTGGGGGTGTATATCCAATTGATAACTGGCGCCTGAATCACCGGCGCCCATGACTGCCTGGCCCTGCATCGCGCTTACCGCAATCACAGCGCTGGCCAGCAAGGTTTTAAATATTGACATTGCGACTCGCCTCTTGGTTGTTGTGTCGACTACTAAGGCAGCCATTTTAAAAATCCGGACCCCATTTTTTTTGTGATTTTATTACCGGTTTATTTTTCCTCGACCGACATACGCGACTTAATCAGCCAATGTTTTTCATCCGGGCTTTGCACCACCACCAGTTCATCGCTGGTATTCAAAAACGCCACCAGCACTTCCGGGCGATTGGTGTCGAAACGGCCATTGATGTGCTTGCCCGCCAACGATTGATCCAATAAAAACAACTGCCGGCGGTTATAACGATTGACCTCCTCGATAACATCGCTCAGTGCGGCGTCTTCAAAAATCAACTGCCGGTCTGTCCATGCCAGAGCCTTATTGATATCAATACCGGACTCCACTTTCAGTTCATGACCGGCCACTACACTGGCGCGCTCGCCACGACCCAACTCAACCGCATGCCGCCCCGCTGCCGCGAGAGCAACCCGACCGTCCGCTACGGTAACCAGGGTTTTGTCGCGTTGGCGGTAAACATTAAAGCGGGTGCCCAACACATCCACCCGGGTGTCACCTATGACCACGCGGAACGGGCGCTTGCTGTCCCTGGTCACCGCGAACAGTACTTCGCCGCTGATCAAATGCATCTCGCGACGGCGCGACGTCATGGTTACTTCGATCTGCGATCGCGTATTGAGTTGCAACAGGGAACCGTCATCCAATAATACTGAGCGCTGTTCACCGAGCGCCGTCCGGTAAATCTCGGCTTCTGGCTCTAGCCCAAAATTACCGCGCCCCCAAAAATAGACACCAACCGCCAACATCAAAACCGCGGCGGCCGCCGCGCCCGGCCACCAGGCGCGCCGCCGAACTTTGCGGCGGTCGCTGGCGTCGTCCTCCACGGGCGTCTCAGCCATCGCCACCACATTGGAACCGGCCTCGGTCACCAATGCTGCCAACTCGGCTTCGCTGTATCTGGGCAAACTCTCCAAATCCACCCGCAGCGCGGCGGCCTGCAGAAACTCTTCCACGTGAGCCGGCGAGCGCCTTAGCCAGACCATAAACCGCTGTTTTAACGCCTCGCTGTTACCGTCTGAGGACTGCAACTCCAACAACCATTCACAGGCTTCTTCGAACAGAGTTATCGGAGTTTCTTTGTGTGAGTCCATCATGACCGGTTTTCCTCCCTTTGCTTGTCCAGGCGCTGGCGAAGCGCAGCATAGGCTTTAACAATATAACGCTTGACCATACGTTCGCTAATGTCGAGATGACTGGCAATTTGCCTGTAAGTCAGGTTGTGCCGGGTCTGCAATACCACAACTG
>JBNKFQ010000140.1:0-16546 GCA_050289385.1 Porticoccaceae bacterium
ATCACATCCGGATTAACCGCTATGCCACAGTCGATGGCACAGGTGATCTTGTGCACCTTCGGAGTCCCGTCCGAGTCGGCTGACACTTCGGCAACTTGAGCGACATAAGAGTTAAAGGACTTGTGCACCGCAATACCGTGACCTCGACCTTCCGGCAGTTTTTTGCCCCAGCCAGCCTTGTCCGCGGCCAACCGCAACACCTGGCGATGACGCTCTTTCTGTTTTGCATCGTCGGGGTTGTCGCCCAACATATTGAGGCGGAATGCCAGTGGGTCTTTGCCTGCTGCGGTGGCGAGTTCGTCGACAAAGGCTTCTGTGGCAGCAGCGGTGTGACTGGAAGCAACACTGCGCCACCACAGCACCGGTACAGGCAGCGTTACGGTGTGCTGCTCAACCGACATATTGGGAATATGGTAAGGCAGGTGCACCGCGCCTTCCATGGATTGGGGATCAATACCATCAGTGACGATGCTTTCAAACATGGTGCCGGCACTGATCGATTGGCCTGCAATGCGATGTCGCCAGGCGATCAGGTTGCCGTCTTTGTCCAGAGCACCTTTCAGACTGTGCACGGTCATTGGCCTGAAATAGGCGGCTCGCATATCGTCTTCGCGGGTCCACACCATTTTGACCGGTACAGATTTGCCGTATGCTTTGGCAATTTTCACCGCCTCCATCACATAATCCGAGTGAGGGTTGGCACGACGACCAAAACTGCCGCCCGCCATCAGCGTATTGATTTTGACCTGCTCGGGTTTGATGCCGATAAATTCGGCAACAGCAATCTGGTCAAAGGTCTGGAACTGACAACCAAACCAGAGCTCTACCTGGCCTTCTGTAATTTGCGCCACGCAGTTGAGCGGTTCCATGGAAGCGTGCGACAGATAAGGGAACTCGTAGGTTGCTTCAACAACTTTATCTGCAACAGCAAAGGCAGCATCCACATCGCCTTCCTTTCTCGCTGACAAGCCGGGCGTTTTAACAAGCTCGTGAAATTCGGCAAACAACTGGTCACTGCTTTTGGTAAATGCCTTGCTTTCGTCCCACTCAATATCCAGCGCATCGCGACCCTGTTTGGCCTGCCAAAAGGTATCGGCCAGCACCGCCACAGAATTGTCTACCTGCACCACATCAACCACGCCTTTTACAGCTTTGGCACGAGTGGCGTCAAAGCTTTTCAGGGTGGTACCGAATCGAGGTGGGTGAGCCACTACCGCCGTCAACATACCAGGCAACTGAATGTCCTGGGTGAAGACAGCACTGCCATCTGTTTTACCCTTGTCCTTGCGGCGCAGAGTTGCATTGCCGATCAGGGTAAAGTCTTTGGGGTCCTTGAGGGTAACGTTTTCGGGCACCGGTTGTTGTGCTGCCAGGCCGGCAAGTTCACCAAAGCTGGCCTTGCGGCCGCTGGCCGAATGCGACACGACACCGGCTTTTACCCCGATTTCTGCTGCGGGTACATTCCAGTGCTGTGCGGCGGCCGCCACCAGCATGTAACGCGCCGCAGCGCCTGCTTCGCGCATTTGCTCCCAGGAATTGGCGATTGCGTCACTGCCACCGGTGACCTGATACGGACCGTAGAAGGTATCGTTGTAACGGGTTGGGTCAGCGGGTGAGGCGACGGCGACTATTTGTTCCCAGTCCGCGTCAAGCTCTTCTGCCACGATTGTTGACAGTCCCGTAAACGGCCCCTGCCCCATTTCCAGGTGTTTGATTTGCACCGTCACCGTATTATCGGGATCAATTGACACAAACGCATTGGCCTCAAACGACCCAACCGGCATATCGGGCAGTGCCGCACTGTTGTCGGCGGCGCTTTCCATAGCGGTTTCTTTTTTACCGCAGCCAGGCAACATAATGGCAAGAGACAAACCGGCGCCACCTTGCAAACTGCGAATCAATAATGTTCGGCGTGTAAGTGTCATGCTGTTTCCCCCTGTGCCATGGTTTTCGCGGCGCGCTTTATGGCTTTGCGAATACGTACATAGGTAGCACACCGACAGATATTGCCAGCCATCTGGTTATCAATATCCTCATCGGTGGGGTTGGGATTATTGTTTAACAGCGAGGTCGCTGAAATGATCTGACCGGACTGGCAATACCCGCACTGAACCACTTGCTCATCTTCCCAGGCTTGCTGGACAGCTTTTCCGACCGGCGTCGCCAAACCTTCAATAGTGGTTACTTCCGCGCCTTCCGCCGCCGCCAGCGGCAATACACAACTGCGTACCGCCTGACCATTGACATGAACTGTGCATGCTCCGCACTGGGCCACGCCACAACCAAACTTGGTTCCGGTGAGTCCGAGGTGATCGCGCAACACCCACAACAATGGCGTGTCTGTCGACGCATCTACCTCATGCTTTTTGCCATTTACTGTAATTGACGTCATGGGACTACTCCTCATCTGACATTAGCAATGATTGTTCAATAAAGCCGCGAACGGCCTTCAGGTAAAAATCTTCTGACTCCGACAAGGTTGCGTGCCCGGCATTCGGGACAACCACAAATTTGGCATCGGAAATCATGTTTGCGTATTTTTTGCAGCTTCGGGGGCGAGCTTCGTCGAATTCTCCGCAGATCATCAAGGTGGGCACATTGATGTTTGGCAACTGCGGGCTGACGTCATAATCTTTCAAGGTGCCGGTGCCTCTGAAATCTGTGACACCCCACATATATTCATACATAACCTTGTTTGAATTCGGTCCATCGTCGCGGTAAGACTTGTTCGAGCAGGGGTCTTTGCGGCACATATGAAGGGCATAAAAAGCTTTGCTTGCCGCCTGGTAATCGGGGTGATCAAGCGTGCCTGCCGCCTCGTGCTCTTTGAGTGCTTGCTGCACGTCTTTGGGCATTTCCTTTACCCAGTCCTGGTTGTCGGTATTCCATTGGTGGGTAGATATCAACGGACTGGAAAGAATGGCGGCTTTCAGGCCATCGGGTCGCCTTACCGCGTATTCCGCTGCAAGTGTGCCGCCCCAGCTGTGACCGGCAATGATGACCTCTTTCAGGTTGAGCGCCTTGCGAATATGGTCAATTTCGGCAACAAAACGTTCTGTTTTCCAGTTTTCCTTCAAGCCCGGATGGTCGGAATTACCAGTCCCCAACTGATCGTACAAGATAACGGGGTATTTATCAGAGAGCGCTACATAAGGCATATTGCCCCGGTGTGTGCCACCCGGGCCGCCGTGTATAACGATAATCGCCGGCGTTTTGCCCAAGTGTTCGGCACCGTTCAGGCGATACCAGATGCGGCCACCATCTACTGGAACATATCCCGCAATTTCCGGATCCTGATGCGCTGGCAAGGGGGCGGAAAAGAAAACAGCAGCAAACAACAAGAAAGTAACAATGTATTTATTCATGTACTGAGGCACCAGTAAACCGTACGAGTGTAAAGTTTTTAACAATACCATGATCCTGGCCACGTGCAAGTTCCGGGATTGGGCAGTAGTGAAGTCAGCGAGCTGGAAATGGAATTGGCTGACGGGGTATTGAAGAGTACACAGCTCGCCGAAGAGTGTGCCGGTAACCCGCACAGACTGCAAAGAAGAATATCAGTAACGGGGAGCAGGCCGGCTTGACACCGTCAAATCACCGGCTCCCCAACGCTTTGCCACAGTCGCCTACGGGGTAATAACTTTCCAGAAAAAAGCCGGTGGCGCTACTTCGTTAATGGTTGAGGCAGTGATCTCGGCCACCGGGTATCGGCCACGATCGCCGACCGAAAGATCATAGCGATTGTCACCGGTGGCGGTGCCATCAGCCTTGTCCTTGCTGTAGGTATATATTGCGGACCCTTTAAAGGCCCACTGACGGGAGCCATCGGGGCGAGTGACCACTTCCCAGTAACCGCTGGCCTGGTCACTGTCTGAAGCCCGCAGTGGGGCCCACACTTTCAGACATTCCGCGTCGCAACCACTGGTGCCTACCTTTTTACCCTTGGTGTATATATAGCGCTGCTTGTAAAAATTGTCGTGAGAGCTGCGGCGGTACAGCGGCATGCCTTTGGACGTGGCCAGTATTTCTCCGCTGAAAATATCTTTGCGAACCTTGACCCCGGCAGGCATAAAATGGTGCGCCAGCGCCGCCACTTGCCAGCGTGAGTCGGATGTTTTTGCCGCGCAGTCGAGCCCTTTGATATCACCGGGCTGAAGGTCCCCCTGATAACCAAATAACAATTTCCCTTTGTAACTCCACTGACGGCTGCCATCTGCACGCGCCACCGGAGCAAAATCACCAACAGGGTGGGACAGTTCTGCAGCCGACAGGGCTCGCCACGAACCATCGCAAGCGCTGTTGAAAACAGCCTGTTCGGGTTTACCATCAAATGCGTAAAGCGTCATATGATTTTCATCCACCAGCGCGACAGCGCCAGCCGCCAGAATGGTTTTTACCACAATCACGCCGGGCAATTGACGTTGTGCCGCCGGCTCGAATTTGGCCAGGTGCCAACCTTCGGGGGGCTGTAACTTTCCGCTGTCGAGCACCCGTCCCAACAGCTTGCGTTTGGTGGACATGGCCAGCAAATTGTCTGCCACTTCATTCAAACGTGTTTCGCGGGCAAAACGATAAAGCGGTTTGCCCTGGTAGGCCCATTGTTCGCGGCCATCTTCCCGCTTTACCACGCTCCAGTCTCCCGACGGCGTTGCACCGGGAGCAGCGATAATTGGCGGAAAATCCTGTTCACAAGCACCAGTGCAGCGTGGCGCCGAACCTGGTGAATCATTGTCGGATATAAACAGACTGCGCCCTTCGGCATCGCCAAGATGGGTCCACAAGTGCAAAGCTGTGTAGTAACCCCGGCGACGCTCCATATCGATCAGTGTGATACCAGGCGGTGTCGCGTACGGGACATCGGTACCAGCGACAGCACCACAAGCGATAACCGCCAACACACTCGCCAACACATTCGCCAACAACCCGTGCGACAACCTTTTTATTCGCTCAGCCATTTCATAAAACCTTTATTTGCGTTCCGCCAACTATTCCGATTACGCCAATACATCTGCAAACGGCTCGGTTACTCGATTGGATTCCGTACCCCAACTGTTCACCGGCAAGCCGAGTGCTTTCTGGCAGGTATAGCCAACGCGCGCGGCGGTACCGGCGCGGCCAGCCACGTGATAGCCAGTCTTCATGCCACCACCGGCGCCACCGGCAGTAAACATCGGGAAGCCTTCCATTGAGTGCCATTTGGCGTAACCATGTTCGGTAAAGGCCATCATCAACGTACGATCCAGCAAGGTTCCGTCACCCTCCTTGACACCGTCGAGCCACTGCACCATGTCGCGGAACGCTTCCATATAACGCGAAGCAAACCAGAAACATTTGGGTTGATAACCCAGTTCGGGATCGGCATTTTCCTGGTGTGTATAGGCGTGATAGTCGGTGGGATCGCCCGGCTTAACAACGTCGACACTCAATGCCATGTTAAAAATGCGGGTTTGGCCACAAGCCAGGGCATGGGTAACCAATTTACCGAACAGTTCATGATTATCCAGGATATCGTAGAGAGACAGGCTCAGTTTTTCCGAATCCGGGCCATTGGGCACACTGCATGCTTCCAGAGGCTTGGGTTTTTCCAGCTCCAGTGCCAGCTTTTGTTCGAGGTCGCGCAGTGAAGTAAAAAACTCATCGAGCCGCTGGCGATCGCTGGAGCCCACTTCTTTCATCAACGCATTTCGGTCTTCGGTGACAAATGACAGAGAACTCTTGCGCAACATGACTTCCGGATCGGGAACAAACTCGGCAGCGTTAGGATCGACAAACCCGGCGCCAAAAATACGCTGATACAGTTCAACCGGAGAGACTTCGGCGGGATTGGCGGCATTTTTGCCGCGCGCACTAAAACTGTTGCTGGCACGACCGTCACAAGACATGGTTAAGGAGCGAAAACGAGTACGCACACCCAGCTGTTCACCAATCAGGTCGTCAATGGTCTGCGCCACGCCACTGGTGCCAAAACCACCTTCAAAGCCGGGTACACTGCCGGTGGTCATACCATGTACGGAAGAGGTATGTACGGTTTGTGGCTTGCCATCCAGAAAGACCTGCAAATCACTGAAAATATTTATCTTGTCCTTGATGGGCTCAAACACTTGCAACTGTAAGGGCAGTTCGTAGTCACGCCCTTCGGTTTTTGGCTCCCACATACCAGGACTCAGCCCCAGCCCCCAAAACCAGGTACCAAAACACACTGGCAACTCGTCACCGCTGGCCAGTGCAGTGCCATTTTCATTGAGGAACAGGTCGAGCATTGGTAGCCCGACACTCACTGCGGTGCCTTGTAACATACCGCGCAATAATCGCCTGCGACTGATAGTGCTATGCTTCATTTTGCTTTCTCCTGCATATCATCTTGTCGCCACTGACTCGGCCTCTGACCCCGGTTCGTGACCACGATAAAACTCTTCGCTGCCCGCTATTCTGCTGAGCAATGCCTTAAAACGATAATCATCGCTGGCGAAATCCTTGCGTACACCCTTGAGCCACTTGCGCTCGTCGCGCGACAGTTCATCGCCCGTGCCGTAAGCAAAGACACGATCCACCACACACGACACAACGTTAGGGTTTTCGCCAACTGCCCGGGACAATTCAGCCGCATTGGCAAATTTGACGCCGTCAATTTCTCCGGTGGTGTCTATCTCTACGCCATTTTCGGTGGTGCGGAAACTGCCATCACCATCAAAAGTTTCAAACGCCAGGCCAATAGGGTCAATAATCTTGTGACAACCGGCGCAAGTAGGAAGCACGGCATGGGCACTTAACCTCTGCCGGGTCGTTTTGTAATCGGGGTTATCAGTATCTTCAACTATATTGAAATCAACATTTGCTGGCGGTGCCGGCACTTCCTGACAAAGCACGTTTTCCCGCAATGCCTTGCCGCGCTTTGTGGGCGAACTGCGTCCCGGAGGTGCATGCAGAGCGACAAAGCTGGGCTGGGCGAGAATACCCGCGCGTTGATCGCCTTTCGGAAATTCGTATGGCAGCCACTGATCCGGCGCCTGATGAGAAGTGTCACGGGGCATCAATGGAATACCCAACAATGCCGCCAGCGAAGGAGTGAGAAAAGTTTTGGGCGTGGTAAAAAGCTTGCGATAATCTCCTTCACGCGTCAGAAGATGGTCTACAATGGTACGCAATGTCTGCTCACGGGAATCATTGGCCACCTGACGGGTAAACTGAGGGAATATCATCTTGTCCTTGGCCAGGGTATCGAATTCATTGAAGGCCAGCATGTCATCAAAAAATGCTCTCACCCCTGCTTCCAGCCTGGGCGACTCCAGCATGCGATCAACCTGACCCTGCAAACCCTTTTCAGTATGTATCTCACCACTCTCGGCGACGGCCAGCAGTGTGCTGTCCGGTGCGCTGTTCCACAGCAGATAACTGAGTCGGGTTGCCTTGCCGTATGCGGTCAGGCGGTATTCGCCATCGTGCTCGGGGTCGGGCTCGGAACGCTCGACACGAAACAGAAAATGTGGCGATACCAACATATTGGTCAGGCTTTTTTCCAGACCGGCGTAAAAATCCTTCTTGTCGGTGGCTGCCAGTTGCGCCACCTGCAACAACACTTGCAGTTCGTTGTCGGTGAGCGGGCGACGATACAGCAGGCGGCCAACACTGGATATAAACGGTTTGGCACAAGCGGCGTCATAACCGTCCACAACGGCTGGTTGGCAGCCAACCAGTTCGGCGCGATGGCGTTCACTGGTCACCTGGGCGGCAATTTCGCGCGCCATTCCCTCAAACGCCTCGAACCCCATAGAGGTAACACTGAGGTGCGATGCACCAATGGCTAGCAAACCTTCAGCTCGCTGCCCGGTTTCTACAAAGCGGCCTTCTATATCAATGCCGCCGCCAAAGATATCGCGAATGGTGTTGCGATACTGATGCGGGTTGAGTCGTTTCATCAACTCGACGTGGGCAGGACCAGTAGACTGCTTGACCGCGCTGTCAGATGGAAACAACAACCAGACTGCAAGGCCGATTGCAGCGACAATCAGGGCAATGGTAACGGGACGATGTTTCTGCATTACTTATTTCCCAGCCTTTTCATGTGACTTGTGATATGAATTGGAGTCTGTAATAAACGTACCATCCGGAAGTGCCAAAAACGCTGGCACCCCCTCTACCCGATAGGTGGCGGATATCGCTGTGTTTTGCCCGGTTTCGGGGTCTGGTTGGGCATCGGCAAATTTCATCAAACCCTGGTACAAGGCGGCAGTATCCATATTGCTGATATCTTCAAATCCGGTGGTAATGGCAAACCAGTAATGTTCCCATGGCTGGTAGCCGCCCATGTAACCACCAATGGAGCGATCGGGGTTCAGTTTTATGCGAATTTGCGCTTTTGCCAATTCCAGTTGATGAAAGAAGTTGGTTTCACCTTCGATTAACACATCGGTATCACCAGTCGTTGCGGTAAAGACGCCGTTGCGAATCTCACCGCGAAAAGTGCCATGTGTACGTGGGTCGGGGTCAATAACGTAGGTGGAGTCCAGTAGCGATTGACCAACCGCGTTGGTACGGCGGGAAGCAGTTGCACGGTGAAAACTGAGCGTCGCTGGACCATCGCGGCTGAAATCTTCGGCACTGATAGACATCAGCCATGCCGGCATTTCTACAGCCATCACGGTAAAAGCTTGTTCTTCAAAAAAGGGCCGGGTAGGCAAATTTTTATCAAAGGTCCTGGTACAACCTACCACTCGATAAATCTTGTTATCTACCCCTTTTTGCCCGGTTTCCGGGTCTATAAAGGAGCCATCGCCCTCTGCGCCAACACCATCGAGGTCAAACCCGTAGGCGTAGTCACCTTGCACCCACTTGAGTTTGGCGTTTGGTTGAGTAGTGGGATAGTGGATAACGTTGGCCTCTTTGCCATCCTTTTTACCACGAAGGGAGATGATGCGAACCATATCCCGAAAATCTGCGGTGCCACCCAGCACCTCATCGATTTTTTCCTGACTGAAACCGCGCAATTTGAACGCATTGGTTTTGATCGTGCCAAAATCACCGTTATCGCCGTCGGGGCAGTTGTTCGGGTCTTCATGGGTGGCAAGATGAATGTAGCTAACCACATAGCCACGAGTCTCAGCCATTACGGGGGCAGATGTCGCACCTGCAGCCAACGCAATAACTCCCATAACACTGCCAATACCAATCGGTGTTTTTACTGTTTTGCCAATCATGGAATATCACCTGTAAATACGGCACTTGCTTCTATTTATCAATTATTGTCGACGTGTGCAAGTCTACACAAAACTGTGAAAAATGGTATCACTTCTGTTTCAGTTATATTTGGGCAAATGGCCATTCTGCATTGGGCGATAGGCCATAAAAGAAGGTTTTATAATTAAGGAACCTATGATTAATTACAGTATATTTCTGCCTGATATTTCTGCCTGGTCTGAAGCGTGCAGTTGCAACGCGCAATCCGAAGGTCAGGGCTGGTTGTCCCTGACGAGGATGGTAACGCCGCAAATGCGTGCTTCAGGCCGCGCCCTGCGGGGCCTTCAGACGAATTCAGGCTCTGCGTTCAGAGGTCTCGACAGGCAACCAGCCTGCCTTCACCCTCTTGCCTTGATCCCGAATCCGTCTGAACGCCAGAAACATACTGTAATTAATCAGAGGTTCTCTAAAACTTGCAGATGACAGAACTGCGAGTAATAAAGCCCAACCTGCCCACCATCGGGATATCCTGCAACTCACTCTTGAACCATATTTCCCCAACTTATTAACACTCAACCGGAGAAAAGCACCTCGAATTGCACTCTGGGACCTCAATTGTAAAACACCCCCGCGCAACACACGGGGGTCAGATTGAATATGCCCAACTGATTCATTACATGCAACCAATCAGAAAAACGTCCTGTTTTTAGGTGCAACCAATACAAAACATTTGTACAAACCGACTATTGAAAATCAAACCCGAACTCCACTCCTACAGTGCGGGGGCGATTTCGAGCAGAAAACCCGGTAAAGGCATAGGGAGAAATCAGGTCGCGATCATTCAGCAAATTTTCTCCAAACAGACCAATCGATATGTTGTCGTTCCACTGCAACTCCAAACGACCACCAAGCATGTTATTAACGCCTGAAGAACCCATAAAACCGGGCCAGATATCTCGCGATGTCCATAATGTTTTGCCACGCTGGCTGTAATCGAGACGCCCAAAACCGGCCTTGCCATCAATCTCGAAATTCAAAATTGCTGACAGGGTAAAACTGTACTTGGGAACAGAATCAAGACGGTCGCCCAAAATAAACGGGGAATTGCTGACACGAAGCTTGACAACTTCTGACTGAACGACACTGCCCTTGGCTTCCAGCCTGAAATCGTCTGTTGCGTGCCACCCCACAGACAGGTCCACTCCCTTTATTTCAGCTTCACCGCCATTAGAGATATCATCAACCGGAGGAGCAGGCGGCGGCGCAATCCCCAATAGTTGAAGATCAGTGTATTCGCTGTAGTAGAATGCTAACTCCGCATCAACTTCACCATCCATCGCCGTCATTTTTGTGCCCAATTCGTAAGTCCACATACTGTCTGGCCCATAAGAAGGAGATCCGACTGTATTAAACCCGCCACTACGAAAGCCCTTGGCAATACTGCCGTACACTTTTATCTCATTTGAAATGTCATAGTTCAAATAAAAACGTGGCGTAACAGAATCAAATGAGTCTTCCTGGCGCACAGTACCATTAAATGCACCTCTGTCATCCTTGAAATATCTAAGACCTGCACCAATCTCAAGGCGGTCATTTACTTCATAACCTGCGTTACCAAAAACCGCCCAGCTTTCAGAACTTGATGTAGATACCAGGCCAAATGCGTCAGGCAAGGGATCGCCCGGCTCATAAACACCAATCATAAAAGAAGACAGGCGTGATCCCTTTATATCCCGATAAAAAACACCGGCTGTCCATTGGAAAGGGCCGCTGCCGACAGAGGTCAAACGAACCTCCTGACTGAACGCTGTTGTCTCTCTATCGTTGCTGAAACGATGGTAATCAAGCACCGGTGCCGGGGGTGGCGACAGCTGGAAACGGCGCCCGGACGAAGACTGTAATTGCCTGGCATCCATATAACTGCTACTGCTGGTAAAACTTATCGAATCAAAGTCCCTGGTCAGAGTCAGGTTATGCAATTCATAGTCATCATCCCAGGACGGAGTGGACGTTAACCCGAATGTTTGAGCAAAGTTTCCATCCTCATCTTCACTTTGATTATGAGCACCAGCTTCATTGCGATGAACGATAGTTGTTAAACCAATACTTGTGGCATCTGATGGTTGCCACAAAGTTTTAACCCTGATATTCACCACATCCTGGTTATTGATATTCTTGCGACCTATTGCCGGCTGGTCTATCCAACCACCGCTGTTCTCAATAGTGCCAGCGATACGCATTGCAAGTGTATTTTCTACCAGAGGTATATTTATAACACCTTGCGTTTTATGTCCTGGCGAACCGTCCTGAGTGTACGATGCAGAAATTTTTGCCATACCTCCAAACTCATCCAACTGAGGGCTTTTGGTAATAAAACGCAAGCTGCCACTCATTGAGCCTTCACCATACAAAGTGCCCTGGGGCCCCCTCAAAACCTCTACGCGTTCCAAGTCAAATATTCGCGTATCAATATGCGTCTGACTGCTATACCCGGTGACTGGAATATCATCAAGATAGATACCAACCATGGGCAAACCCGACACATTACCTACACCACGCATATATATTTCTTTTGAGGTTCCATTATCCTGAACCACCATACCTGGTACTGCCACCGAAAGCTTCACCAGATCATCAATATTTCTTTCTTCCAGCTCCTCACTACCGAAAGACACTATACTTATTGGAACATCCTTGATACTTTGTTCACGTTTTTGTGCCGTAACTACCATCTCTTCTATTTCAGAAGATTTGCCAGACCGATCCTTACGCCTCTTATTTTCTGCTGCATCCGAAGCATCGCCACCTTCAGTAACAACCACTGTAGTTTCCGACGTAAAGTGATAAGACAACCCCGATTCTGCCAACATAAATTGCAGGGCCTGCTCCAGGCCATAGTCACCTTGTATTTTTACCTGGCGAGACTCACTCGAAATACTCTGCGGCACTACAATTTCAACACCTGCCGCGTCGCCCAACTCCAATAACGCAGTAGCCAGTTTTTGAGACTCAATATTTAACTTTATCGGTTCAGAGCCAGCCAAAATGCTACCCGCCGCAAAAAATGCAAACACCGAAACAAATCCCGTCAGCAATTTAATTTTCTCGTAAAATCCAAGATTATCTTTCATTTTTTCCCGCCTCCTGAACGTGAGCCATATTCTTTTGAGCTTTTTCATAGAAAATTCAAACCAGCTCAATACAAGAACGACTCAACACATATACAACCCTATTTTTTATATATTTCTATTCGATCAAATGTCTGTTCGATTCTGATTGGCAGTGAAAACTCAATACCCAACAAAGCTCTGTCTATTCGATTTACACCAAAGGTGGAATAAATTTTAAGGTTTGAAATATCAGAATCTATAATCACAATCGGCTTGGCCGAATATCGATTTAGCTCTTCGACAACCAACGACAAGGGAGAAGCCTCAAATCGCAACACACCATTACGCCATGACAATTTTCGTGACAGTTCAGGGTCAGCTTGCGCCAGCATCTGACCACCCAACGTGTCCACTTTCACGACTGTGCCCGCACTTATACGATACGCTTCATCAGTTTTTAACTGGACAGTTTCACTGTCCGAAGCTGGCAAAGGACCGGGGTGAGCAAAGGAATCACTCCCTGCCCTGGCCAACGAAACCACCCCTTCCGTTACCGACAGTTCCAACTTGCCCGGCCACTCTCGCAAATTAAATTGCGTGCCCAGAACTGTTACCACCTGCTTACCACTGGTCACTCGAAATGGACGCTCTACATCTTTCGCAACATCAAAATAAGCTTCGCCACTCAATAACTGTAAATTGCGAGCTTCCGGTGTATAGCTAACCAGCAATTTTGTATTTGTGTTGATATTCACCACACTGCCATCGGGCAGGTCAATACGCTTTTGTTCTCCAACACGAGTAACATAACGATATGAATTATCACTTGCTGTCTCTTCCTTTGGCACCAGGTAATAAATGCCAACCACAATCAACAATAGTGCGGCTATCGCCGACAATGATCGCCCAAACACTGCGGATTGATACCAGTGCTTTTGAGCGTCCAGGTGTCTGGTGTCTTCTACCCATTTATCAACAATTGAATCCCCACACAGGACATCCAGTTCATCAAGCAAATGCGTGGTTCCTACAAAATGTTTTTGGTATACCTCATCGCGTTGCTGCCACGACCCGATGTTTTTTACATCCTCATCGCTCAACTCTCCGGAAAAGAGGCGCGCCAGGTCACCAGTGGCCTGCTGCAACAAATGGAAGTCCTTGTTCTTGCTCATAATCAATCCTCCCATTCCAGGGCCGCACGCCTGATGCATATCAGTGCATTTTGCATGTGTTTTTCCACCTGCTTGACCGACAGCCCCATATCTCGGGCAATTTCCTTGTAACTCATAAATCTGAAGCGGCTAAGCACAAATACTCTGCGCCATTTGGGGCGCATCTGATCGATGACCTGTTTGAGCTGTTCAAGCCTTTCTGCAGCGATAGCCGCTTTTTCCGGGGTTAGCTCCGCAGCGATTTCCGACTTTTTTTCGCGGGCTTCTCTTTCCATAAAGCGACGGCGACGGGCGTTGCCACGTTCCATATCAATCACATGATGATGAGCCGTTGCCAACAGATAGGACACGCCTTTCTGCTGACCGGCCACGACCTCCGGCGGCAGCGCTTTTGCTTTTGCAAGGCGGATAAAAACCTCTTGAATCACATCTTCCAGATTGCTGTTGTCAGTCACACCAAGGCGCGCCGCTAAAAACGCACGCAGATCGGAACGATGCTCGACAAACAGTTGCTCAAGCAATCGCGTTCTGGTTTCGCGCCGCCGCTCATCCATATCAACCACGACGCCGTTTGTTCTGTCACTCAACGGCAAAGAGCCCATCGTCACGCCCGATATTCCACCACTCCTGTGCCAAGAACGACCAGGAGCGGCCCCAACCCTAATTTTTGCGGATTTTTTTTGTAACTGCCGAATAATTGAGTCAAGCACATGACCATTTACAACAACTTGGTCATTTTTTCGGCACAGTCTCGAATCTACTAAAAGCCCCCTTTACTTTTTTAACACAATAGCCGTTCAGCCAGATTGTTCTTTTGATTTGCCTCCTGATATTCTCTTGCCACTGGTTTAAAGACCACCAACAGGCCCTTTAACATACCCCGGAGCACTCTTTTTGCATGGACATGAATTTATCGTTACACGAAACCCGGGTACTTGGCTCACTGATGGAGAAAGAGATCACGACTCCAGAGCAGTATCCTCTGTCACTCAATGCGCTGGTAAACGCTTGCAATCAGAAAAGCAGCCGTGACCCGGTACTGGAGCTGGATGAGCTGACGGTGCGGGACACACTGGACAGCCTGATCAAAAAGCGACTTGTCACGGAGCAAACCGGCTTTGGCAGCCGGGTGGTAAAAATCAAACACCGTTTTTGTAACACCGAATTCAGCGATTTCAAGTTTACGCCGCAGGAACTCGGCATCATCTGTGTGCTGTTTTTGCGAGGCCCGCAAACGCCGGGAGAACTGCGCACCAGAACCAACCGTTTGTGCCGTTTCCCCGATGTGCAAGCCGTAGAGGATACCTTGAAAAAACTGCTGGACTGGAATGGCAACCCACTGGTGGTGCAACTGCCCCGCGAGCCAGGCAAGCGCGAATCCCGCTACGCGCATCTGTTTAGTGGAGACGTCGACACAACTGAATACGTCACCGCCAAAAGCCCTGCCTCGACAACAGATGATTCCCGTATTTCTGCTCTGGAACAGAAGGTGGATGAACTTGACGGCCAGTTGCAAGAACTCAAAACCATGCTGGACGAGCTTTTGTCATAGGACCTACTGATCACTGACAATTTGCCGTTGATCATTCTCCTGGGTAGTTACGACAAATTGTCAATGGCCAATGGTTAATTTGCCAATAAACAATGGAGCCCGAACCGGCTGGCCATTGCGCTAATCGTTATTCACAAATAATCGTTACCCGCAACTTCTCCAGACTATCAATCTCCAGGCAGTCCGAAAAAAATTGTCCTCTGTCCAGTTGCCCGTCGTCTATGGATTACTGGAACACTCTAATCCAGGTGGAGGACGGTCAGATCAACACCACAGCTCGCGACAACTTGTCTTACAAAACCGGGCAAACCATACTGTGCCTTGACCAACACCGGAGCAAATCCCGGCCAGTCCGGGCGCCCATGAGCAGCCGCCACCAGCTTATTACACAACTTTACGAACGCTACAGGAGTGTTCTGACCAGTTATGTTCAAGGCCTGCTGCGCGGCGTCAACGACGATGCGCAAGATGTCGTGCAAAGCGTCTTTACCCGCCTTTCTGCGCTCGATAGGCCAGAACAAGTCAAAGACCCCAGGCGCTACCTGTTTCGCGCCGCCCGCAACCTGGTGATCGACAACGCCCGGCGGCGGGTACGAGAGTACCCGGTATTTGTCGAGGACAGCGACGCAGAGGCGCAGGACAGCAACTCACCCGAGCAACAATTATTGTCGCGGGAAGAACTGAGAATTCTCGAATGGTCACTTACTCGTATGCCACGCAAGCGGCGGCAAATTTTTATCATGACCCGCATCCAGGGCCAAAGTTACCAGGAAGCTGCCCTGCAACTGGGAATGAGCAACGCCGCCGTACAAAAGAACATGACCCGCGCACTGCGAGACTGCCGTCGTGCTTTTGAGCATTTTATGGGCAGCCGGGACGGTGCGCTGAAGATCTTGTCGGAGGAACCAGACAATGACTGACAGATCGATTACAGCACAAGCTGAGCGCTGGTTAACACAACTCGAGTCCGGCACCAGCAGCGAGCGCCAGCGCCGACAGTTTGAGCACTGGCTCAACAGTGACAATCGCCACCGCGTGGCCTGGCAAAAAGTGAAAACCTTTAATCGCGGCCTGGCGCACCTGGACACCACCTCCCGGCAACGCCTGGTTGCCCTGCTACCGCTTGACCGCCCCATTAATCCGTTCACAAACTGGCTGCGCGAACTGTCTGGCGCTCCCAAAGTCGCCCTGGCACTGTCCCTGTTGCTGGTTATCGCCCTGCCCCTGGTGTTATGGCTCGATACGCCCCCTCCGGTAGCTGGCACACAGTACACAACCAAGATAGGCGAGACACGTGATCTCAATTTGCAAGATGGGTCTGTTGTAACCCTTGGCGCCCACTCCGCCCTGTCTATCCAGTTCAATGAAAGCCAGCGTCGGGCAGTCCTGACCAAAGGAGAAGCCTTTTTCAATGTTGCCGACAATCCGCAACAACCGTTTGTGGTGCAAGTGGACAATCTGGAAGTCAGGGTGCTTGGCACCCAATTCAATGTGCGCACCAGCGCGCAACAGGTAGCGGTGGCCGTAACGGAAGGCAG
>JBNKFQ010000141.1:0-6659 GCA_050289385.1 Porticoccaceae bacterium
AAACCGCAGATTGCCGGTTTGGAAGGCCAGTGCGTCATCGGTCACTTCCAGAGGTCTGTCCTCTACCAGCCGGGGGTCGTCGAAGCCGGCGTTGTTAGCCAGCCGCAGAAAATCATTCCAGTAGAGGGCGCCGCCCAGGCACTCGCCGTACAATACAGAATCGTTGCGTACGGCATCGGGCACGCGGCGATCTGAATAAACATCGGAAAAATAGAACTCACCACCGGGCTTGAGCAAGCGATGCACACCCTGGAGTACCGCCGCTTTATCCGGCGACAGATTGACCACACAATTGGATACGATGACATCAAAAGAACCGGGTTCCAGATCCAGTTGGTCGAGCTTTTCAATATAGCCTTTGATGAAGCAGACATTGGCATAACCGAAAGCCTGTGCATGCCAGTCCTGATGAGCCTGTGCCACTGCCAATTGTTCATCGGTCATATCGACACCGACAACTTCACCCTCCGGCCCGACGAGTTGCGCCAATGCATAGACATCACGCCCTGAGCCGCAGCCCAGATCCAGTACCCGGCAGCCTTCGAGCAAGGAAGGGCAAACCAGCCCACAGCCATAATAGCGGGACAGAACCTCCGGGTGGATGCGAGCCAGCAGCGGTTTAAGCCAACCCGGCAAGCTGCTGACATCACAACAGGCGGTGGTTTTCAGGTCGGCAGTGCTTTGCAACTGTTTCCCGTAATAATCTTGTACAACTTCATGCATAGCTTGTGCTCCACAGAATTTAGAATTTATCACGTGCTTGATTGAGACTTGGCCTGCTGCCAGGCAAATTGTCGTATCCGCTCAAAATCCAGATGGTCACCTTCATCGCGGCCGTAATACGCTTCCTGGATGATGCCCTGGCGATCCACCAGGAAATCTGCCGGCATGGTGTTCATGCGTCCGCCAATGCTCAGTGGGATATAGCCCTTTTTGAACATGGCGTAGAGCAGCGATGGGAAACGAAATAACATCCCTTTCAAAACACCAAGCCAGGAATGACGGATACTGTATCGACCATGAATGATTCCGCCCTCGTCAGCCAGGATTGGGAAAGGTGAGTGATGACGTTCGGCGTAACGTTGCAAATCGCTCAGAGAGGACTCGAACACCGCCACAATCGTGAATTCATCGGGTAACTTGTCAAGGCGATTGATCAGCTGATGCAAGCGCAGGTTGCAGAATGGACAAGACGCAAAACGGAAAAACGCCAGTAGGTAGGGTTTCCCCGCCAGGCTGGACAAGTGCCATGGCGAACCATCTAACGATGGTAAGGTGAATGGAATAATGGGGTGATTTGGCTGCAACACAGGAAACCTTTTGTTTAAGCGCTTTCTATTGGTCGTTGCATGAGGGGGTTTTCTTACACAACATATTTTTGAGTTTATGGTGCTGAAACGGGGACCCAATTCTGAGGCAAGTATTGCAAGTCCTGCGGTTCATCGATGTCGTGTAATGATTCCAGCACCTTGAGCGTCCAGCCTTCTTCCAGAATGCGTCGTCGTGTCAGTTCGGCAACGGCTGAAGTGCTCCAGGGCATGTCCATGAACAAGGAAGGCAAATCACGACATAGACCCAGCAAGGCGTAGCCGCCATCGCTAACGGGGTGCAGACAGGCATCGTGTTGGTTGAGCGCCGCAGCCGCCGCTTGCAGCTTTGCCGCAGTCAGGCCGGGGCAATCGGACCCAATCAACAAGACAGCTTCGTCGTTACTGGTTAGCCTTTGCGTGACCCTGGCTAATCGCTCACCCAGATCGCCTTCGCCCTGCTCCGACCAGAAGACCGTTGACGGAATGTCCAATTCTCGCCACACAGGATGCTGCTCAGTGGGAGAGACGCACAGCTCAACCGGCCCGATATCCGCCTTCAGCGCCTCGTCCACACAGTGGCAGAGCAGCTTTCTGGCGAGATCTGCAGCACCCGCCGTGCCCAACGCCGGGCTTAGTCGAGTCTTCGCCAAGCCCGGTAATGGTGCCTTTGCAAAAATAACAATGCGGATTTGTTGTTTATCCATCTGCGATGATCACCAATAAAATTTTTTCAATTGATCAAGCGCTTCGCCCCGCCAATAGGTAAAGCGCAGCTGCCGCATCAGCCAGATCGTTGGCCAAATGCCATGGGCCAGTAACTCTGGCAGCAAATCAATTTCATTGCGTATCGGTACAATGATGGACAGTGGTGGGGGCAACGGATGCATCCTGCTCTTGTCATTTCTTATTGAGGCGCCAGTCATAATCCAGGAACTCAATATCGGCGTCGCCATTGTTCAGTTTTTTCATCATGGATTTGGACAGCCCCAGATCTTCTGCATGGACCATCAAAAAGTCCTCCAATCGGTTGAAGCCATGCCAGCCTTTCTCGAAGTCTTCACGATACCATTTGAAAATCGGCGACAACCTGAGGGCATTACCTTCCACACGGTTACGGTTACCATCGGCCAGAAACAGAGCCGTTTGCTCATCCAATTGCTGGTCGAGCTTGTCGCCAACATAGGCTTCAGCTCGTAGCGCCGGGCAACCGATACTGGCACAGTTGACTGCAAAATGAATGCGGGGATCGTTGTAGCGGCCAGAGCCACGAATCAACTTATGCTCAATATCATCCAGCGAACGTGTCTTGCCCAACAGTGCCACGAATTGTTTACTCCAGGGCGAACTGAAGAACCCACCCAAATCCTTGATGGATTCAAGATCCGGCCATGCCGTCAAAATCAGTTCCACAGTCCAGGCGTTGTAGGCATTGATCAGAAAAGCTAACTGATTCCGCTTTGACCACTGATCAAACTGTTTCCTGGAAACTGAGGAAAGCGCAGTCAAATATTGTTTAAGTGCATGCTGATCGTTTTTCATCCCCTGATAATCTACCACGGAGGCCCTGCCACCGTTGGCTGGATCCACATAGGTCGAAAGCAGTTTGTCCCAACGCCCATGATCGAAGGCTACGGGCTTCACACTATCAGCCAGCCTACTATCAGCCCAGGCTATCGGTACGACCAGAAAAGCCAGCATTAGGATCTTTACTATTTTCTTCACGGCCATGGCCTCGTCTCCAGGAATGATATTTCTCTAACCATGCCAGCACGCGCTGCGGTGCATGTGCGCGTTTCCACTCACCGGCGGCATATTTGTTGGCTTCCGCCCAAGTGGGATAGGCGTGAATGGTGCCCAGGATTTTGTTCAGCCCCAAGCCGTGTTTCATCGCTAACACGAATTCCGCCATCAAATCGCCGCCGTGTTCTCCGACTATAGTGACACCGAGGATGCGGTCCTTGCCCGGTACCGTCAGCACCTTCACAAATCCGTGTGCGGCGCCATCGGCAATGGCGCGGTCGAGATCGTCAAGCGCATAGCGGGTCACCTCAACGGCAATGCCTTTTTCTTTCGCCTCCTGCTCGTTCAGTCCAACGCGGGCCACTTCCGGATCGATAAAGGTGGTCCAGGGGATCACCCTGTAATCCACCTTGAATTTTTTGAATTGTCCAAATAAAGCATTGACTGCGGCATACCAGGCCTGATGAGCTGCCGTGTGGGTAAATTGATAAGGACCGGCCACATCGCCCGCAGCGAAGATATTGGGATACAGGGTTTCCAGGTAGTCATTGGTAACGATGGTGCGGTTGGTTTCGATGCCCAGCTCTTCAAGGCCGTAGCCTTGCAGTCTTGCGACACGGCCCACCGCGCAGAGCAAGGCATCGAATTCGATAATTTTTTCCGCCCCTTTATGTTCCACAATCAGACGTTTGTGCTCGCCATTCGCGTCGCTGATTTTTTCAAAACGAAGCGCTTTGTGATCAGTCAACACCGCGACACCGTCTTGCTCCAGGGATGCCCTGGCGAGTGCGGAAACCTCCTCGTCTTCCCGGATCATAATGCGCGGCGCCATCTCAACTTGCGTGACCTGAGAGCCCAGGCGAGCAAAACTTTGCGCCAACTCGCAGCCTATGGGGCCACCGCCCAGCACCACCAAACGCCCAGGTGTTTCATCCAACTGCGCGAATTCGTCCCAAAGCGTATCACTGGTGACATAACCTACTTCTTCGATACCGGGCAAAGGGGGAACAAAGGGCCGTGCACCGGTTGCCAATACCACCGAACGACTGGTCAGGCGTTGTACCTCCCCATCACTGCGCTTTATTTCGACTGTCCAGGGATCAAGCAGCCTGGCATAGCCCTGAATCACCTCCACGCCAAGCCCCTCATAGCGCTCAATGCTGTCATGAGGTGCAACCTTGGCAACCACATCATGTACGCGCTGCATGACTTTGCGGAAGGAAAACCCTGGTTCACTGCTTTGCGGACCCCTTATTTCAAGGCCAAAGTGATCGGCCTGGCGGATCTGATGCGCCAGTTTCGCGCTTTTAATCAGTGCCTTGCTGGGCACGCAGCCATAGTTCAAGCAGTCACCGCCCATTTTATGGGCTTCAATCAGCGTGACCTTCGCCTTGACGGTCGCCGCGATATAGGCAGTTACCAGTCCACCGGCTCCCGCGCCAATCACGATCAGGTTACGGTCAAATTGTGCAGGTTTCTGAAATTTGGCATAAACACGACGGGTTTTGATCACCGCCAACAGTTTTTTTGCGATCAGAGGAAACAGTCCCAATAGCGCAAAAGACAGCAACAGAGTTGGAGATAAAATACCGGCAAGGCTGTCAATCTGTGCCAATTGGGTACCGGCGTTCACGTACACCAGGGTACCGGCGAGCATGCCCACTTGGCTTACCCAGTAAAAAGTGGCGGCACGAATGGGCGTCAGTCCCATCAGCAGGTTGATCAGGAAAAATGGGAATACCGGAACCAGTCGCAAGGTGAATAGATAGAATGCGCCTTCTTTCTCTATCCCATCGTTGATAGGCTTTAATCGTTCACCAAAGCGCTTTTGGACGGTGTCCCTGAGGAGATAACGCGAGACGAGAAATGCCAGGGTGGCACCGATTGAGCTGGCAAAGGAGACGATAATCGTGCCCCAAAGCAGACCAAACAAGGCACCCGCCGCCAGTGTCATCACCGCGGCGCCGGGCAGAGACAGCGCAGTCACGGCGACATATAGAAGCAAAAATCCACCACCAACCAGAAGCGGGCGAGCTTGGCGCCAGGCATCGAATTGTGCCAAACCGGCTTTCAGCCCTTCCAGCGTTAGAAGCTGATCGAGATCGAACCAGAAAAAGCCAACGATCAGTGCCCCGATCATCGCTAACACGATTGCCTTCTTCATCGAAATGCTCCGTCGTTGTCATTTATTTTAAATGCATGACCCATCGTCATTCGCACACTAAAGTGCGCCACCGCAGCTGCTGCCCTGACCAGCGGTGCAACCAAAGCAATGATCTGCCACGCAAATGGGTTTGCCGTTGATATCGTCAGCGAGTAGATCGCGTAAGTGCTTTTGTCTACCGCCCGACAATGGCAAGCCGAGTTGCTGATTGAAGTCGCAGTCATGCAGGTAACCCTGCCAATCCACGCTCACGAGAGAATGGCACATTACCTGTTCGAGGTTATCCTGATGAAAGTTATCCTTCAGGAGTTTCATATATTCCCGGAATTGCCCCTTGGAAATCAGGGTTGAACCAAAGCGCTTGATAGGCATGTTGGACAGGGCATAGAGTCGATTGAACTCGATGCCGAAGTGTTCACGTAGCTCATGTTTATAGTCGGCCTCCAGGGACTGCTGGTTTGGCGGCAGAGAGGGTCCCTGTGGGTTGTAAACCAGGTTAAGCAACAGGTCACTGTCCGGCTGTCCGTAGCCCAGTGCGTTAAGCTTCTGCAGTCCGGCAATACTTTTGTCGAAAACCCCTTCGCCGCGCTGTTTGTCCACATTTTCAAGTGAATAGCATGGCAACGAGGCAACAACTTCCACCCGATGCGCCGCCAGAAACTTTGCCAGCTCTTGCTGGCCCGGTTCGAACAGGACGGTCAGATTACAACGGTCAATCACATGCACCCCGGCCGCCCGCGCCTCGGCCACCAGGTGGCGAAAGTCCTCATGCAACTCAGGTGCGCCACCGGTCAGATCCAATGTATCGATTTTGCGGGTCTTGAGTACAGGGAGGATGAGTTCCAATGTCTCTCTGATCATCATTTCCTTGCGATTGGGTCCGGCGTTGACATGGCAATGCAGGCAGCGCTGGTTACACTTGTAACCCAGATTGACCTGTAAGGTTTCCAAGGTTTTGCGCCGTATGGCTGGAAAATCGGTTATTTCCAGCAGCGGAAGAGTGGCTCGCATTATGTTCTCCGAATTAGAAGGTAAATCATCGATATTTGAAGCTTGGTCGGTACTTTATGCGGAATTCTTACAGGTGACTTACAAAGAGGTCTATATAATCTGAGGATCCCACATCCAAACAATTCGGTAGGCTGGTAATTCAAGGTAGCGTAAGAATTCGGTGGCTCGGTACGACTAAGGTAGAAACATTTGGGAAGACAGTGCATCAACCCAGGATCATCATGCATCCGAACATGACCAACAACAGCAATGGGTGATTGGGTTATCGGCTGGCTTCGGGGTTGGGTGTATTAACGGGTACTACTCATGTCGCTCATCGTCGGACCTCTGTGAAATACCGACGTCGTCCTCATTTTCCTGGCCTTTGGCATAGCTGTGAGCAATGTCTCTAAGGGTTCCCATATGCTTAACAAAATTGCGGCAGCCAGAACACA
>JBNKFQ010000142.1:0-23743 GCA_050289385.1 Porticoccaceae bacterium
TTTAGAGGCCTGCTGAATCGCCAGGTAGACCACTTTTTTGGCCGAATCATCCGTGGGAAACAGCTTGCGTTTTTTGATCGCCTTGCGAATGACACTGTTCAACGATTCAATCGCATTGGCAATTCAAGGACACCCAAAATTTATTTTGACATCCTATCACACCACTTCTATGCTGTGATCCAATACACTCAAAGCCAAGGATTCGGCAATGACACGTGCACGGAAGACTCTGATCTCTCTGGACGACACCCCATATTACCACTGCATTTCCCGCTGTGTGCGGCGCGCCTTTTTGTGTGGCGAAGACCATTTCAGCGGCAACAGCTACGAACACCGGCGTGGATGGGTCGTTGAACGCCTCAAGTTGCTTTCATCTGTTTTTGCCATCGACATCGCCGCCTATGCAGTCCTGAGCAATCACTATCATGTGGTACTCAGGGTAGACCGGCAAAAGGCTGCTCACTGGTCTGCATCCGAAGTTGTTGAACGCTGGCAACGGCTCTTTTCCGGCCCCGAACTGATAAGGCGTTATCGAGACAACCCGCAGAATTTTTCTGCGCCCGAAAGAGCGGCTGTTGACAGTATTGTGGCCCTGTGGCGGGAACGACTCAGCGACATCAGCTGGTTCATGCGGTGCCTGAACGAACATCTTGCGCGCAAAGCCAACCGGGAGGACCATTGCAAGGGCCGGTTCTGGGAGGGCCGCTTTAAAAGTCAGGCGCTGCTGGACGATACCGCTCTGCTGACCTGCATGGCCTATGTGGATCTCAACCCGATACGGGCGGGTATTGCTACCACACCGGAACAGTCTGATTTCACTTCCCTGCAGGAGCGTCTTGGCATAGAGCCGGAAGTGCCAACCACACCGAACGAGAAAAATAACGAATTAGTCTCGACAAATCATGACGCCAAGCCTGCGCCCTTACTGGCGTTCACTGAGAGCCTGACAGCAAATACTCCGGATTCGGTCCTGCCATTTTGCTTTGCCGATTACCTGGAACTGGTCGACTGGACCGGCAGGTCGATACTGGAACACAAGCGAGGAGCGATACCTGACAGCCTGCCTCCCATTTTGCAGCGGTTACGTATTGACACCACTCAATGGCTGAAGGCCAGCGCCAACCTGGAACAACAATTTGGCTACGCTGTGGGTCCGGAAGAAAAACTGCTGAAAGTCTGTGACCGACTCAAACAAAAGTGGTTACAGGGCATTGTAGCCTGTCGACAATTTTATCGGTCGTCGAAAGTCGTGACATAGAAAAACATAGTAACCACTCTGAAAGCCAAGCACCAATATAGCTTGGAGGTGTCTGGACAATCGAAATAAGACTAAAACACTAAACCACCCCAAAAAGATTAATAGCATCTCACTAAAACCGACGAATTGCCTTTCATCCACCGTGGCACTGGACGACTTATTTTGTGCTTTTAATATCTGGATGTCCTCTATTTCGTTACTACGCGGCGATACTGGCAGTACAACGGGAAACTGAATCAAACCGGGTTTCGGTGGCCTGCCCGCTCAGTCGCCGTTGGGCACGCACGTTGTCCGATGAATTCAAACGCGGCGAATGCCATGCCGGGCGTTACGAAACCTCTATTATGCTCGCCGCTCACCCCGACGGCGTAAAACAAAAGGTGCAAAATGATCTGCCCGAAGTGCCGGTCAGTTTGTCGGACAAATTGCGTGCCGGTATTACAGATTTTAAAGGTATGGGTATGGATAACGCCTATGCTGGCGCACCGGCATTGGCTACTGCTGACGAAGGTGAGGTAATGCTGGACAAGTTGGCAACTATGATTACAACAGAGGTGCTGGAATCGGTGCACTTTGACGCCAAATAAACATTTGGCTGTTTTGTTCGTTCCCTTTTGTTTCCTGCGAGTGAAGTGCATGAAAATCTGTCCTGTCAGGCGTTGAAATCATTTATTTACCCAGATTCTCTTTCACATGACTAACTTTTAATGGCTCTATTACACCTGACGTTTCAAGCACATTTATTTGTTCCGAGAATTTCCAGGTATCCATTAATTCCTATCTGGACGGCCACTTGAATTTTCGCGCATAAATATGTATATCGTGAATACAGTACTAAATGTGGCACCAAAGGCGCATACTTCGTTAACTTATTACGCATTCTCACGCTCGGTTTTATCTAGCAACACAAGAACTTTTTCAGCAAAAAGCTCAAGACTTAGATCCAATGTCCAAATCTTCTTCTTATTCACTCCCTTTAGCTGAATGGACACTTTCACATCGTCTTTTAAAAGGTTCCGGGGGAATATTGACTTAGTGACAATATCAGCGTGAATAATTTTGTCACATACATCCTTGATCGTCGCAGAGCGAACTATAAACTCGTCATCCTCATAATAGCCAACAGCCATAGACTCCATTGGAATAAGCTCATTATTAATAAGCCCTTGATACAAATTAATTCGGATTGCTACGGCAAGCTGTAACAAATGGCTGGATAGCAAGCTATGCATTACCGATTTTGTTTCTTTGGAAGGATTGGAGTAAGTCGAAGCACTAAAAATGGTGCTACTCGTTTGGTCCAGCCCGTGACACAACAAACACAATCGTCTTATTTCACCAAAATCTTGCTTGTGTTTCCCTAAAACATCTTCCATAACACTCCTTCAAATGCATAATATTTCAACACAGGTCCGCCAAAGCAAAATATTTGACGCTTCGACTGACCATAAGGCAGCCTTTGTCTGATTGATTTTTCAAGGCAATTCAAGGCTCGGCCTCTTCTAAAAAATACCATGTGCGAATACCTTCTTTTTTAGCGACGGCAGCCAAATTTTTATCACCTGTTACCAAGATAGTTTTGGAATCACCCACCATTCTTGAAAAAAAACCCTGCTTCACACTGATTATTTGAAATACGTCCGATAAGTCTAATGAGGTTTCATCCACCAATCTATGGACTTCTTTTATAATCATTGGTGATTGAAAGTTTACATCATTAATTCGCCTTGTTGTTGCGCCAAACCAAGTAGTTAAGCTAAATGCTGCTTTAAGATACTGCTCTTTTGTTATCTCTTTTCTATACATCCACTTAACCTTCAAGACTCCAAGTGCCTCATAAAAGCAAAATGGTGTGGCGTAATTTGTAGCTTCATTTGCAAAATACGAACGAACAACTTCACTACCATTTTCATTCGTATGTAATTTGACCAGTGCGGATGAGTCAAAACAATTTGCCCTACAAGATTTACGCTCACTCATATCGTAGCTCTGACAACATTCAAGGGAATTCCCAGGACAGTTTACCTATTTCTCAAATTTTATATACATTCTTTTTAATTAAGCAAACTGCTCCCAAAACTCTTTGTTATGCATCATTTTTTCGCCTGCTCGTTAAAGTATTGTAATATTTTAATTTGAACAGATATTATCTGCTCTGTCATTGTATAGAATGAGACCAAATCGTTCGGATGATACAGCTCTTCGCCTTTTTTAAACGAAAAGGAATACCCAAGGCTTGTACCAAGGGCCGAAAATTCAATATCGCGGATAGCAACAAAGTTGGAATGCATAGAATTTCTTATATCCCATGCAAAATCCAGTATTCTCTTATCCAAGTTATCTATTATTCCATGCTGAAAAAGTGAATCTCGAATGAACTGCATTTCGAATATTTTTCGATCATAGTATCGAAGCAAGTCTTCTTTAACCTTTTTCGATTTCCCACCAGATTTTTTATCCCAATTTTCTTCGATTATGGATTTCTTTTTATCGATTCTGTCTTTTAGAATATTTGATAATTGATCATTTTCAGAAACGAGATTGTTCGTACTCTGCTCATATGAATTGATAATATCCAAAAAAGACTGGATCGCAATTTTTCCTATATAGAACCCTGCCTGCTCTTCACTGAGTTCTTTATAAGAATCTATGGTATCTAATAGATTTTTAATTAAGAATGTTCCGTAAATACAATCTGAACGGACTGAACCTGCCCATTCCTTTTCATTTCTGGGATTTCGCATCTCGAGAAATTGTTTCATAAACAAGGCCTCCTTATTGAGCAGGCCACCCAGAGCAGTCAAATTCTCTTTATTAATCCTTAAAAATTTATCTGACAGCATATTGTCTTTACCAGATTAGGAAAGATAACGCTTATTATGTAGACCGGTCTCAATAATCTGCATCGATGAGACCCGTCTCAGTTAAGTGACAATTTTGAAATAAATACGGAAGGTGTCTGTCTATCATCCTTTTTCATTATGGCTTATCACTTCCCTGACTTGTTGGTTACAGGCCTATATTACTCAAACTTGTGGTCCGGTCAATGTTAAACAGAACCGGGCGCCGGCAGGCATGCCGCCGCAGGCAACTTGAGAAAGGCGTATACGAATGGGAATGAAGCTTACAGCGCTATTTCCTGAACCGGAGTATCTTCAGTAAAAGTCATACGCTGGGTGTCGGAACCCTTGCTGATTAGCACGGTATTGATCTGTTGGCTATGGCCAACGTTGTTTAAAACGGCATTCTTGAGCCCCACGCGATCGACGCCAGCGAGGTCCACTTCGAAATAAAGCCACGCATTCTTGTAAGTGATCTCCATACCCAACCACACCAGTTCAAGACGATGCTTGGAATCGTCACCGACACGAGTAACTCGAAACGTTTGCCATAAATATTCAAGAACCCGGCGCTCGATATCGGCCGTTCCCTCCAGATTGACCACTTCACCCGGCTTTGCCAGAGCAGTTTCCAGTTGCTCTGGCAATACACCGAGTGCCACCTCCAACACACCGCGATCACTGTTAACAGCCACTTTGGCCAAACTGCGGTGGTAAGGGTGAGCCCAGCACGCTGGCGCAGAAAGGCACAGCACCAGGCCCCACAGCAGCGTGCGTCGCATCACTGCTCGCTCTCCTCCTTGATGCCTTCTTCGGTCATGCGCAGCATGTGATTGGGCTTCTCTTTTTTCTTGAACAACTGAAAGCGGGATTTGACCGGCTGCATGGGCCACGCGTTGTTGCTGATGTCAGTGTCTGCCGTTTCCCGGTAGGGGTCGAACTCGATACCGCGAATTTCCTGATCGGCAATGATCAATTTGCTCACCGCTTCGGCGTTGCGCCGCCATATCTCCGCCGGAATCACAAATTGCTCCACGCTGTTGTCGGCGTAGGTAATTTTCAGAGGCAACGGTGTTACCAGGCCACCGATGTTGCGAAAGTTCACAGTGTAAAAATACTTGTCCTCTTGCAACAGGGCTTTTTCGCGATCTTCCAGATCCTTGAGAAGATTCTCGTACTGTTTGCGGTCGTAGGGAGTTACCGCGTACTTGTCAAAGTCGTTGTAAAAGTCCTTCAGTTCCGGGTAACGGTCCACTCGCATCTCAACACCCTTGTTTCGCTGCTCTGTGAGAGTGCGCGGGCGTTCACCGTCCAGCTCTTTAAGGCGAGGCTTATCCTTGTCGGGGTCACGGCTGTCAAGACGGTAGAGAGATATCTTTTCAATAGCAACGTCAACGTGGTCAGTACCGTAGAACCAACCGCGCCAGAACCAGTCCAGATCTATTCCCGAAGCGTCCTCCATAGTGCGGAAAAAGTCACTCGGCGTTGGTCGTTTGAACTTCCAGCGCCGGGCGTACTCGCGAAAAGCGTGGTCAAACAGCTCGCGACCGAGGATGCTCTCGCGCAAAATATTGAGAGCCGTAGCCGGTTTGCCATAGGCGTTGTTGCTGAACTGCAGAATCGATTCCGAGTTGGTCATAATCGGAACCTGATTTGCACTGGTCATATACTCTGCCATGGTGCGCGGTTCGCCTCGCCGCGCTGGATAATCAGGCTCCCAGGTGCGCTCAGAGAGAAACTGCAAAAAGGAGTTGAGTCCTTCGTCCATCCAGGTCCACTGGCGCTCGTCGGAATTGACGATCATCGGAAAATAATTGTGACCTACCTCGTGAATAACTACCGAGATCAGACCGTATTTGCTGCGATCCCACACCGCGTCTTCGACAAAGGGGGAGCCCCAATAGGTATCATCTTTGTAGGGTCGTGGCCGGTTAAAGCTGATCATCGGATATTCCATACCACCCGCGACCGGCCCGTTTACCGAAATAGCGACGGGGTAAGGGTAGTCAAAAGTGTAACTGGAATAGGTTTCGATGGTGTGAGCAATGGCCGCAGTGGAGTACTTACTCCATAGTTTTTCTACCTCACCGGGGTAGTAAGACATCGCCATCACAGTGCGGCCGCCACTCTCGACACCCATCGCATCCCATACGAACTTGCGCGACGAAGCCCACGCAAAATCACGCACGTTGTCAGCCTTGAATACCCAGGTCTTGCGCTTGTTCGATTTGCTCGCTTCGTTTTTCAGCGCTTCCTCAGGGGTAACGATAAATACCGGGCGATCAGAATTTTTGGCCCGTGTGAAACGACGGCGTTGCTGGTCTGTAAGCACCTCACTGGCGTTCTGCAATTCACCGCTGGAAGCGACAATGTGATCAGCAGGAGCAGTAATACTGACTTCATAATCACCCAGCTCCAGCGTGAATTCGCCACGGCCAAGAAATTGCTTGTGATTCCAGCCATCGTAGTCCGTGTAAGCAGCGAGGCGCGGAAACCATTGGGAAATCACGTAGAGATAATTACCATCCTTTTCGAAATACTCATAACCGCCGCGCGCCGTGATTTTATTGAGGTTGAGAACATTGTGGCTCCAGTCCATCTGGAGTACAAAACTTTCACCGGCCTTCAGCGGCTTCGGCAGGTCGACACGCATCATGGTTTTGACGACTTTATGAGGTAACGGCTTGCCACGGCTATCTACCACCCTGCTAATATTAAACCCGCCGTCGAAGCGCTGGCGCTCCAGCAACTCTCCAAAGTCTTTGTAGGACAACTTGTCAAAATTGGGCGCTGTCGCCGTCAGCACATCATCGGAGTCGGGCCGAAAACGGTTTTGATCCATCTGCAGCCACAGGTATTTGAGTTGATGCGGAGAACGGTTGTGATAGGTAATACGCGCCTTGCCACTGAGGCGCTGGCGTTCATCATCAAGGTTGATCTGAATGCGGTAATCCACCCGCTGCTGCCAGTACCCGGGCCCGGGAGCGCCGCTGGCGGTGCGAGCGTTACCGGGAGTAGGCAGTTCCTGCCCAAGCTGGGAAAATTTGGCGGCACCGCTACCGGCGGCAGTACCTGAGCCACCTTCTGATGCTACACAGACCAGCGAAGCAAAAACAAAAAAACCATTCAACAGAACTGAAAAAAGCCTGAACATCAGAAAAACTCCCCAAAAGCAAGAGATGGTCACAAAGCAATGAAATTACATCGAGAGCCGATAACTTACTTGAACATAAGCCAAAATGCCAGTTTCAGAGGAGTTTTAGTTGTATTAACCTGGTTAATCCCGGAAATATTGTGCAGTACGCTCGTCTAGTGGCTGGTAGCCATCAAATATCCAGCCAATAGGCATTTCCCTGAATTTAACAGGTTCAATTGATGCATTGCTCACCCCGCAAACACCATTTACAGTCAAACAATCAAACCAGCTTTTCTTAAAGCATCATCAATGACTTTTTTCTGATCAATTGCGGTAAATGGCGTATTGGGTGGTCTCACATGCGTATTTTCAATATGCCCCATTTTCATCAAAGCATATTTCATAACTGCGTAAGAAAAATTGTCATGCTCGACACAGCTATACCTGAGAGCTTTATTTATATAAAAAAGACGTTCACAGACTTTTTGGGTCGCGACCAGATCGTACCTTCCCATAGCATTAACCAGCTCCACATGTAAACCTGCTGCAAAACTACCCGTACCAGATATTATTCCATCTGCACCCAGGGCCAGATCCAGCAAGAATCGATCTGTGTGTGTAGTCCAAACGGCAATGTTATTATCCAATTCTTTGATAGAACGAAGGTTTTCCTCAAAATCAAACGGAGTTCTACAAGCGGCTTTAATCCCAACGACCTGTTGGTTTTCCGCAAGCCTCGCAAGCGTCTCGGTCGAGTAACCAGTTTGGAAAATTACAACCGGCAAACTGGTTGCACTAAAAACCTCGCTGTATCTGGCAAATGCCCCTCCCCACTGAGCACTCATATCATCACGTGGCGGCATAACCAGTACTGCTTGAGCCCCCTCCGCTTGTGCGTCTTTAGCTAGATTTTTCAGGGCGGTTCCACCTGTCTCATCCAATGCCGCTATAATTGGGGTTTTACCATTAACAGAAGACACAGCCTCAGCAACCAGCAGACGACGTTCTTCCCTTGTTAACGACAAAATTTCACCTGCACCACCATTTACCAGAATGGCGGTGACACCTTCGGTTTGAGACAACACCTCAATATGTCGACGAAAATCCTTTAGAGAGATGTTTATATTTGAATCAAATGGGGTCAGTGCCGCCGGAATTACTCCCCGCTTTGCTATTATATTGTCACGGCCTGAATTAGCAGAGCTTCTGTTTGACATGGGGTATGCATTTAATGAGCTTCCAGACAGGATTATCCCGGCAGCTTGTATTGTGGTGGCCTGTATAAATGTCCTGCGATTCATAAATTCCCTCCAGTTCAAGAGCATTCACTAAATGGCAGTCAACGTTGATTGCCATGAAATATAACTTGTTTGCCAAAACGAAAGCATAGCGCGATTCTATTAAAGTCTCTTAAAACATCGTATTATCGTTCAGCGATTTTTCTGGTACGGGCTGCCCTACCCCCCAATGCTCAACAATTTTTCCCTCTTTCATTCGAAAAATGTGGATGGCGGCACCACCAAGGGAATCAGGTGTGAATTTGACGTGTAGATGGAGCCAAACAAGATCACCTTCGGAAGCGGTTCGTTTAATAGACATTGAAAGTTCCGGATATTTCTTATATCGGCTTGCAAACAAGCTTAATAACGCATCTCGCCCATCCTTTATGTGTGGTGCATGCTCAATAAAGTTTTCGCTATAGCATTCATTACGCAAAATATCTATTCGACGCGAGGACTCAAGATCAGGTCGGTTTTCGAGGATATCCATACAATATATCGCCTTCTCCAGGTTCGATACCTCCAAAGCGCTGTACTGACTTTCACTCGCCTGGCACGCTAGAGCCACTATTGCCCCCAAGAAGACAAAAAATCCGTGTTTGAAAGTTTTACATCGAATACTCATGCACCTTTTCTCCTGTTTGAGCATATCGTTGCGGGGTAGAATACGAGATAGATAACTCTGAGAGTAATAATTGAGGTAGAGCGAATCACTAACGAGATGAAGCGAATGCCTTACGGGCACCTCTAAAAATTCACTTTTCCCGCGATTGCGGCGTCGGTGCCGTGCTCGAATCCTCTTGTATGCCTATACACTGCGGATCTCCGCGCGACACTTCCTTGCACTCATCGGCAAAATTGAATTTTTAGAGGTGCTCTTAATACAAAATTTTTATTTAACGGCGAGAATCAGATGATATGCTTTATTCTGTCCTTGTAACTGCGACTCATTTTAAGCTGTGAACCATCTTTCAACGTCAGGAAATACTCACCGTTTAAATGAGAATTGACTTTTTCAACTCTATCCAGGTTCACAATCGTAGAACGATGAATTCGCTGAAAGGTAGTCGGGTGTAGTTTAGCTTCAAGCTCCTTCATCGTACTTCGAAGAATATGAACCTGGTCGCAGGCATGAATACACATATAGTCACCGGCAGCTTCAATCCAGTCTATATCTTTACATGGCACCAGAATAGTTTCTCCGTTATTCTTGATGGGAATTTTTTCCGGATAGTTATTCGCATTAAAGCCACCGTTTTTCAGTAGCTCGCTTACACGATCTCGGGCTTCTCCTGTGATATTGGCAATCAGATCCATCAACTGTTGCTTGTCACTCAACACGCCCTGATTGGTCAAACGAGAACGAACCCTGTCAACAGCCAACCGCAGGCGTTTATCTTCCACAGGCTTTAACACATAATCCACCGCATGGACTTCAAAGGCATCAACCGCGTATTGATCAAAAGCGGTAACAAAAACCACTAACCCCATATTATCCGCTTGCATGCGTCTCACCACTTCAAAACCATCCATGCCAGGCATTTCTATATCGAGAAATATCAGGTTTGGCTCCAGCTCATTAATCAATTCCAAAGCTTCAGAACCATTTGCACACTCACCGACAATTTCAACATCTTCATACTTTTCCAGCCTCAACACCAAACCCAGTCTGGCAAGAGGTTCATCATCAACAATCAATGCACGTATCTTGTTCATGTTCGAGCGACCTCATAAGGCAGCCTTATACTGATCTGTAACCCGGCAGCCTGATTACCGGAAGATTCCAGGTTGGAAATATTGAAAGAATGCCTGTCACCATAAAGCTCTTTTAGTCGCTCCCTGGTATTGCGAATACCCACACCTCTGCCGGGCGCCAGCTCCCCGTTAATTAAATCAACACCTGGACCTGTATCCCTGAGTTCAAGCAACAATTCATTCGCAAATACTTTGGCACGCAGACGGATAGTACCGCCATCCTCCGATTTCGCAATTGCGTATTTCACAGAGTTTTCCACCAACGGCTGCAGAATTAAACTCGGCACCAACGCACTTTTGGCCTGTTCTTCCACCTGAAAATCCAGATTTAACCTGTCGGCAAAACGGACCTTTTCAATCCCTAAATACAGCTCGAGAGTTGTTATTTCCTTTTCCAGAGTCACTTTTTGCAGAGGGTCATTATCCAATGAATAGCGCAGAAATTCAGACAGACGAACAATCATTTCATCCACTCGTTCTTTCTGATCATTCAAATTTAATGTAGATATGGCATTCAGTGTATTAAACAGGAAGTGAGGGTTTAATTGATAACGGAGCATTTTAAGCTGGGCTTCATGGGCCAGAGAAGTAGCTTTGAGAGCCCTCTGGCTCGCCTCTTGCATACCTTGATAGAACTTTATACCAAAATACAGGCAGCTCCAGCTGATGAACACATAATGAGTATAAGAAACACCCCAAAACAGGCTACGCCAGTTTGTAAGATCATAGTTACCCAGAGTGTACCAATGCAGCACACTGCGCAGTGGAACCCACAATAAACTGCAGATATATGAAGCGGCTAATACGACTATAATTCTGACGACCAGATTTGAGTCCCACACTCGCCGATAGATAAAACGAAGTGGGTAGGTAATAACAAACCCCCAGACAGAAAGCACGGCGATAGCCGAATAATACGCTGGCGGTTTTCCCGCATAAAACACACTCACCAAGTGCGCAAGACCATAGCCCGCCCAGCCAAACGCATTCAGCACCAGAAACTGGACGTTTCGATTGTCTTTAAATCGTTGCAATTGCATAGATTGTTCAGTATAGCGGAAGTCAATTACAAGGATCTCTCATTTCGTCGTGCTTATCCTTCGGCTGGTCGAACAAACTTTATTCGCTATTCTTATGGTTTGGGTCAGTGCGAATTATTTTGCAACTTTTGCCGTTCTTCTCCCTGTTTGAGTTTATGTTGCTCGGAAATCAAATAGGTGTGAATCGCTTCTACGTCTTCCTCTGTGAGCACATCTGCAAAACTCGCCATTCCGCCATAGGGAAAAGTGCCATTGTGGACAATCTGTTGAAACGCCTCATGAGTGGCCGCCAGCATTCTATCAAGGCTGGGGTACACTGATCGCGTCTCGCCAAGACCGCCGTGGCAACCTAAACAATAGCTTGCAAACAACTGTTTTCCCTTTTCCAGTTGCGGTTCATCGGCCTGTAGAGGTGGGGACTCGGAAACTGCCAGCGGGGCAGTTGCCGGTGGCAGAGGCACGGGACCGGCGCCCAGTTTAAAGGTCAGGATTCGACCTGTATTGCGATATTTATAGGGTGCTGTTCCCCTGGGGTACGTCCTTGCCATCGCACCGCCACAACCAGTCATCACAGCAATGTACTGATCTGTTTACACGGTTTGAACGCGGTGTATCTGGCTGACCACGGCTGGTATCGAATAGACCCCAGGGGAAACCAACCGGGCGTAACAGCGGGTTTTTGCCCTCCTGCAGAAAAAATCGCTTTCAGCCCGGAAACAAAAGGAGAGGCCGACGTGCCCGAAATATGGGCCATACCCTTACCCAACGTGACAGCAGCACTTGAAAACAATCATGACGTTCAACAAGTCGCCGAAAATTTACCTGACATTTTATTGCTTTGATCTCATATTGTTTCTCGCAACGACACTCCGCCCGCCTTCCAACTTCCAACTTCCAACTTCCAACTTCCAACTCCAAGATCATGGCACTCGAATATTACCAACAGCAATAAAAGCCTTATTCCGTTATAACCATTAATCCTTATAACTATAAATTATGTAAAAAACTGTAAAAAAAAAAGGGCCTCTTTGTTATTTCAAGCGTTGTATATATCCAGGAGCCATGTTTTGAGATTGAATGTTTTGAGATTGAATGTTTTGAGATGGAAAGTGTCAGGTGGAAAACTTTGAGTTGGGAACGACTGGTTCACCAAATCAAGTTCGCCAAACAAATTCACCGAGATCAGAAGTTGGCTGGACAAAAAGCTGTATGCGAGAGAGCAAGACAATGAGTATCTTTGAACTGACTGCCGTCCTGAACCACTACAAGATAACCAATGTAGTGAAAAACGGACATGTATTGGCAAGAGCCAAAGACCAGGTAAGCAATGGCTGGGTTGATGTTACCGGCTGGAGCAGGCTACAGATGGCGGCCTGGTTGAACAGCTAAACGTTCAACCCGCCACCTCCAGACACGCCTCTTTCAGGCACCCTTGTTCAGGCACCCTTGTTGCCTGACACCCCGCGCATAACACTGCACAGGTAAGGCAAGTATGAATCTGCCTTACACCTTACAGCACCTTTGCAACAGACTCGGCAAAGTAGTCCATATTTGCGTCGTTCAGTCCAGCCACATTAATACGGCTGGAACCCACCATATAGATGCTGAACTCATCTTTCAGACGCTTCACCTGCTGCTCGGAAATCCCCAGAAAAGAGAACATGCCAAACTGTTTTTGAATAAAGCTGAAATCGGCATCGTCAATGCCGGCCTGACGACACGCTGCATTAAGTTTTTCCACCGCCTGCGCACGCAGGCCGTTGATGCGGTTACGCATTTCGGTAACTTCCTGCTCCCACTCCAACCTGAGGTCATCAGACTCAAGAATAGTGGCAACAATAGCTGCACCGTGAGCTGGCGGCATGGAGTAAATACCCCGAGCCACGTTAATCAACTGGCTACCGACCGCTTCCGCACTCTTCGCCGATTCCGCAATAACCAGCAACAAACCCACACGTTCGCGGTAGAGCCCGAAATTTTTGGAACAGGACACCGATACAAACATCTCCGGCACACGCTGGGCCAGCAGCCTCAAACCGGCGGCATCTTCCTCAAGGCCAGCGCCAAATCCCTGGTAGGCCATATCCACAAAAGGCACCAGGCCTTTTTCCACACACAATTCAGCAACGGCAGCCCACTGCTCCAGATTGAGATCTGCGCCACAGGGGTTGTGACAGCAGGCATGTAATAGCAGTACATCTCCCGCCTGCCCGTCCTTTGCCAGCGCGGCAACCATTTCCTCAAACCGCACCGCGCAATTTTCGCGATCGTAATAAGGGTACTCCCTGATCTGCAAACCGGCTTCGCCAAACAGCGGCACGTGATTGGCCCAGGTGGGGTTGCTCATCCAGATAGTGGCGCCCGGTCTGGCTCTGTTGATCAACTCACCACCCAACCGCAATGCGCCACAACCACCAGGTGCCTGTATTGAGCTGACCCGATTTTCCAACAACGCAGGATGATCGTCACCCAGAGCCAGTTTGCGCATTTCAGCATTAAAGGTTTGATCGCCAGGACCACCAATATACGATTTGGTTTTCTCATTTTGCAGACGATATTTTTCTGCGGTCTTGACTGCTGTAAGAATGGGCGTTTCACCCTCTGCCGTTTTGTAAACACCCACACCGAGATCCACTTTGTCGGGATTGGTGTCTGCAAGGAATTGACCCATCAGGCCGAGAATAGGATCTTGTGGCAGTATCTGCAGTGATTCGAACATCGTCTTGTTTCCGCTATAGCTGGAGTGAATGAATGGAAACACTATTGTAGTATGGAATGTGTCTGGTGTAATGGGTTTGTACAATTCCAGGCAAAATTTTTAAGGTCAAACCTCAAGCGTCAGTTTTTTCCAGCCCCCCAAAACGCGCGAAGTAATCGCTGCCTGCGAACGGCAACAGCCCACTGACCGTTTCCATTTCCGTGGTTACAAATTCTTCCGCTTTGCCGTGTATGCCCCGGTACAAGTTGGCAGTTAAATTGTGTGCATCGCGCCCAACCCAGGCAACCGGCAACATTGACTGTGGTAATTCAGCGTCTTTGAGTAACAAACGCCGATAGTCGTGAATCAGCAGGGTGCGCAATTGAAACGCTTGTTCAGGTGTAAATACGGCGCCGCATTTGAGCAAGTCATATAAAGGCTGAAACCGTTCCAGCAAAGCGTGATACTGGCGTTGCAACTGCGCGAGGTCCCAACATTCAAACACCATGTGACGCAACTGTTGCGCCGACACCATATCGTCGGGCTGACTGCGCATAATCACCACCTGATCCTGCACTTTCAGTTCGCCCAGAGTTTCATCCAGAGACAAACGCTCGGCTCCCGGCTTGACCATTACCCCTGGGAACAGCCCACCAAATCCCAACCAGCTCAGTTCGCGACGCAGCGATTCGCGCTGTTTTTCCGGCACCGCATTCAGGTACACAAACAGCCAGTCACCTTCCGAACAAGTGTGTTCAGCCGCATAAATACGTCGCGCCGCTTTTTCGTAATGACGCAATCCCGGTTCAGTAAAACTGTAAAAACTTTTGCGCCCAACCTGAAAAGATTCGAGCCAGTCGTCCTGCACCAGGCGATACACGGCGGTTCGCACCAGCCGTTCATTCAGGCCAAACGGTTCCAGTGCTTTTATCACACTGCCCAGCCAGACCGTATTGCCATGCTGGGAAATCGTATCGCCAAACACAGTGACAATCAGCGACCCGGCGCGCAGTGGACGACGCCGGGTAAAATTCACCAGCAACTGCTCCAGTTGCTTATTTATCGTTGTTTTTGTCATTTTTATATCGACCACATATCAAAATTCAGCAACTTGCCAGGACCATAGCTACAGCAAACCTGGTTCAGGGTTTTCGCCTTCATCGCCTTCGTTATCATCCTTCGCAAGCTTTTGCATGGTGTAAATTTTATCAATGCGGCAATTGGCTGTATTGCGGTCAGGAATAAGTATCTGATCGTTTCTGTAAACTTGCGGCAATCGTGTTTTGATACCGATCGACTCGGCAAACCGCAAATCGTGGCACGGAAACGACAGCGTCAACATATAATATCGGTTGGGCCCGGTCTCAACCCATATCGCCTTGTTGTCGAAATAACCCCAACTATTTATTGTGCCCGCAAAAGGAATTCTGTCTACCTCCTCGATCACTTCAAAACGGTGTCGAGCAATATTTTCCTCCAGGCTTTCGGGCGCCTCGGGGATCACACTGGCCTCCTGCTCACTGCCCGGTGGATTAATGGTACAAGCTGCCAACCCGACCGCCATCAACCCCGCCAACATTCTGTTCCACATAAAAACCTCCTTTTTTTGCCAATATCCAGCGACTACACCTCAATGGGCAATTCTGCCGTCAATTTGTTTTGACGCAGAGAGATTAGCGTATTTACCGAGCGAATACTTCTCATTACCAGCAATTGTGACGACAAAAAATGCTCATAAGACTCCATATCCCGCGCCACGATTTTCAACAGGTAATCGCATTGCCCCGTCACGGAGTGACACTCCAGAATTTCCCTGCACTGGCCCACCCTTTGCAGAAACTCTTCAATCGTTTCCGGGTGATGGTTGTCCAGAATCACTTCGGCAAAGGCAATAACCTGTAACCCCACCTTCTTGTGGCTGATCTGGGCGCTGTAACCCTGAATGTAACCATCCTCTTCCAGACGCTTTACCCGTCGCCAGCAAGGGGCTGGCGACAAGGCGATGCGCTCTGCCAGCTCACGATTGGACAAGCGGCCTTCCAGTTGCAGCTCGTGAAGTATCTGAACGTCAAACCGGTCAACATCCATAAAATTTCCTTTCCGCTATCACCTGTAAATCAAAATAATATTGCCCAATATAGAACATGCAAAGCAATAAAGAAAACAAATTTCCCATATCAACGGCTAAAGTACCCATGGAGCTCACAAGCGAGCACACGCAGTCGGGTACGCCATCGACCACGCCGGCAAAGCACACAAAACGATGACACGGCCCCTGCTGCTTGTTTACCAACAGAACCCCAGGCACAGAGATTCCCCATGTCCACCGCCCAGTCATCCATACCGAAAACCATCGCCCCCGATACACCCCCTGCACCGGAAAAATCTGCCGTCATCCAGAACTATGACTGGCAGCGTGTCGCCTACCTTATACTGGCTTCGCGCGCCATGGACAATGTTGAAGAACAGGATCTGGTGCCGCAAAAACTGGTCTTCAACCAGTTTTCGGCCCGCGGACACGACATGGCGCAGGTTCTGTTGGGGTCATTGCTGACACACCCCAATGACGGCGCCACCGGCTACTATCGGTCGCGTCCCTTTGTGCTGTCACTGGGGCTCGACTTCGAAGAAGCAGTCGCCGGCCCACTGGCAAAAAGTGGTGGTTACAGTGACGGTCGCGATATCGGCGTGGTGTGCAATTACCCCAACACCGAACGCAAGGGCGCAATGTTGTTTCCCATGTGCGGCGGTGTCGGCTCGCAGTTTTCGCCGGTATGCGGCTGGGCCCAGTCCATTTTGTATTATCAGAATGAATTGCAAGACAGCAGCTACCGGGGCGCCATGGGCGTGTCCATGGGCGGCGATTCATCAATGTCCACCAGCGGTTTTTGGGCGGCACTTAATATATCCACCACCAATAACCTGCCACACCTGTTTTATATTGAAGACAACGGCTACGGCATCTCCGTACCGCAAGCGGTGCAAACTCCGGGCGGTGATCAGGTTGCAAACCTGGCAGCCTACAAACAACTCAACATTATCGACGGTGACGGCACTGACCCGCTGGAGGCTGCAACCAAAATCAAACAAGCTGTGGATTACGTGCGCTCGGGCCAGGGCACCTGCCTGTTGCGCCTGAAAGTACCGCGCCTGTGCGGACATACCTTTCAGGACACCCAAACTTATAAGCCCGAGGCCGTTGTCGCCCAAGAGCAAGCCAACGACCCCCTGCCCAAACTGAAACAATTTGTTTTGGAACAAGGTTTGATATCCGCAGCCGAATGGCAACATCTGGAGGAACAGGCCATAACTGAAGTCAGGCAAGCTGTAGACAAGGCCTTGCAACGGGCTGAACCGGACTGCGGCAAGCTGCAACGCTACGTGTACGCCGAAACGGATGAATCCGGACAACCCGACACTCAATTGCGCGGCGGCCTCGCAGCCGATGGTTATCGGGCACCAGCTGGCAGTGAACAGGCACAACCAGAGGGTCCACGCCTGAACATGCTGACCTCCATTCGCAAAACCCTGGATCACGAATTGCAAACCAACCCCAAAGTTCTGGTGTTTGGTGAAGACGTTGGCCCCAAGGGCGGTGTGCATGCGGCGACACTCGGGCTCAACGAAAAATACGGCAATAACCGCGTATTTGACACCAGTCTGTCCGAAGAAGGCATTATCGGTCGTTCCGTAGGCATGGCCCTGGCCGGCTTGATGCCAGTGCCCGAAATCCAGTTTCGCAAGTACGCAGAACCCGCCGCCGAACAAATTACCGACACTGGCACCATGCGCTGGCGCACCGCCAACCGCTTCGCAGCACCGATGGTCGTGCGCGTGCCGGGCGGGTTTGCCCGCCGTGGTGACCCCTGGCACTCCATGTGCGACGAAGTTGAATGGGCGCACAAGGTGGGCTGGCAGGTCGCCATGCCCTCCAACGCCGAAGACGCTGTTGGTTTGCTTCGTTCTGCACTGCGCAGTAACAACCCCACCATCTTTTTTGAACACCGTGCCCTGCTCGATAACAGTTGGTCACGCCGCCCCTGGCCAGGGAATGATTTTGTGGTGCCTTTTGGCAAGGCAAAAATACTGAGCGAAGGAAAACAACTGACCGTAGTGTGTTGGGGCGCCATGGCAGAGCGTTGCGAAAATGCAGCCGCTGCTATTGATGGCAGCATAGAAGTTATTGACCTGCGTACCATTCAGCCGTGGGACAAAGACTGCGTGTTGGCATCGGTGAAAAAAACCGCACGCTGCCTGATTGTTCACGAAGACAACAAAACGGCCGGTTTTGGCGCCGAAATTGCCGCGGTACTGGCCGATGAATTGTTCTTTGAACTCGACGCGCCAATTCGCCGCCTCACCATGCCCGATATCCCCAACCCGCACAATATTCACCTGCTGGATGAAGCCGTGCCGAGCGAAGAAAAGATCTGGGCGTCTATGATTGATTTGCTGGAAATATAAGAGAAGTTGGAAGTTGGAAGTTGGAAGTTGGAAGTTGGATAACATGGTACGCAATTAAATGAACGAGACAATTGACATCACTTTGCCCGCCGATCAACTGGAAGGCACCGAAGCCACCCTGAGCGAATGGCTGGTCAATATCGGCGACGCCGTGACTAACGGCCAACCGGTGGCCGAACTGGAAACGGATAAAGTCTCTGTGGAGCTGGCCGCTCCAGCCGATGGAATACTCTTCGAAATTGTACTCAAACCCGGTGACAAGGTAGAGCCGGACACCGTATTGGCACGATTGAACACAGGTAAGAACAGTGTTGACCAACAGGACTCCGAAGGCGCTGCCGCTGGCCTGGCATCCGCTCCCACTCAACTGCAACGCGCTGCCGACGACAGAACACAATCTGTCGCCTCGGCAAGTTCACAAGGCAATGGCCGCAATCACAATATGATGGGGCCCGCTGTGCGCAAGCTGGTGGCGGAACACAACCTGGACCTTGATCGAATCAATGGTACCGGCCGCGGCGGGCGTGTGACTCGCGATGATGTTATCGCCTACCTGGAGAGCGACCAAATCAAGCACGCCCTGGTGCCGAACGCACCTGCATCAGGCAGTGAAGATATGGCTGGCCGCATGGTGCCACATACCAAAATGCGCAAAATCATCGCCAACCATATGGTCGACAGCTTGCTGCACACATCGCCACATGTCACCAGCGTGTTCGAGATGGATATGAGCCGCGTCATCAAACACCGTACACTCCATAAACAAACATTTGCCGAGCAAGGCGTGAACCTCACATTCACCGCTTATTTTCTGTCTGCCTCTGCAACGGCCATGCAAACTGTGCCGGAAATCAATGCGCGTTTTCACGACGACGCACTGGAACTGTTCAGGCAGGTCAATATTGGTGTTGGCACCGCCCTTGGCGACAGCGGTCTGGTAGTACCAGTGGTGCGGCATGTCGAGGCCATGGACTTGCTCGACATTGCCAGGGCCCTGCACGAACAAACAGAACGGGCACGTGAAGGCAAGCTGACACCCGCCGATATGAAAGGTGGAACCTTCACAATTTCCAATCACGGTGTAAGTGGCAGCCTGTTTGCTGCGCCAATTATTATTAATCAGCCACAAGTAGCGATACTTGGTGTCGGCAAAATGGAAAAACGGGTTACCGTAGTGGAAAAAGATGGCGACGACTTTATGGTCATAAAACCCATGTGCTACGTTTCGTTGAGTATTGATCACCGGGCGGTGGATGCATTTCAGACTAATGCGTGGTTGTCGAAATTTGTGGATGTGATTGAGAGTTGGGAGTAGTAAGCGGCTGCACGTCGGCAGTCGCACGTCGCACGTCGCACGCTTGAGATTCTCGCCATCGCTTCGCTCGGCCTGGTTTGGCTTTTGACGTGCGACGTGCGACGTGCGACGTGCGACGTGCGACGTGCGAAGTGCGAAGTGCGACCACTAAAAATTTAAAATTTGTCAGGAATTAAAACGATGAAATACCAAAGCTACATCTGCGGCAATTGGCACGAAGGCACGGAACAGGGCGTCGAAGTATTTAATGCGGTTACCGGCGCATCACTCGGATTTGTATCCAGTGCAGGTATTGACTTCAAGGCGGTGGTTGAACATGGGCGCAATGTGGGTGGACCGGAATTGAGGGCCATGACATTCCACGAACGTGCCAACGCACTCAAGGTGATGGCAAAACATCTGATGGGCCTGAAAGACAAATATTACGAAATTTCTGCCGCTACCGGCGCTACCAAAACCGACAGCTGGATCGATATCGAAGGCGGTATCGGCACCGTATTCAGCTACTCCGGAATTGTGCGCCGCGAACTGCCAAACGAAACCTTTCTGGTAGAAGGTCCAACCGAACGTTTATCTGCCGAAGGCACGTTTGTTGGCCGCCATATTCTGGTGCCCAAAGAAGGTGTCGCGGTTCACATCAACGCCTTTAATTTCCCTTGCTGGGGCATGCTCGAAAAAATTGCTCCTTCGCTGGCCGCTGGTATGCCGGTGATTATCAAACCCGCCACAGTTTCCGCTTACCTTACCGAAGCAATGGTCAAAGAAATGATCGCTTGCGGAGCTTTTCCTGAAGGAGCCATACAGCTGATATGTGGCAGCACAGGCAATCTTCTGGACCACCTTAACGAACAGGACGTGGTTACATTTACCGGATCTGCCGCTACTGGCCGTAAACTTAAAACTCACCCAAATATAATTGCCAATTCCATTCCCTTTAATATGGAAGCAGACTCTCTTAACTGCGCCATTCTTGGCGAAACGGTGAGCCCGGATGCTCCCGAGTTCGATCTGTTTATCAAGGAAGTTACACGGGAAATGACGGTAAAAGCCGGTCAAAAATGTACGGCTATTCGCCGCATTCTGGCGCCCCGTGACAAAATTGATGCTGTCGCAGAAGCACTGAAAACACGCTTGGCCAAAACTCGCGTCGGAGACCCCGCGCAAGACGGCGTGCGAATGGGGCCACTGGTTGGCCGCGAGCAGCGCGACGACGTATGGCAAGCGGTAGAACAACTGAAACAGGGCAGTGAAGTGCTGCTCGGCGCGGAACCCGGGTTTGACGTTGGCGGAGATCTCGACAAAGGCGCATTCTTTCCGCCAACCCTGCTTTATTGTTCCGACCCAATCAGCAATCCGACACCGCACGAGGTGGAAGCGTTTGGGCCAGTCAGCACTCTGATGCCTTACGACTCTCTGCAACAGGCCATTGAAATTTCAAAAATGGGTAAAGGCAGTCTGGTCAGTTCCGTTTACACTTATGACGACGACGAAGCCACACGTGCGGTACTGGGTACTGCCGCCTGGCACGGTCGCATGCTGATTCTGAACCGGGATTGCGCAAAAGAGTCCACCGGCCATGGCTCACCGTTAGCACCGCTGACACACGGTGGTCCCGGTCGCGCTGGTGGCGGTGAAGAGCTGGGCGGCACACGCTCGGTGAAGCATTATATGCAGCGCACGGCCTTGCAAGGCTCGCCAACCACATTATCGCGCATCTGTCGCGAATATATGCCGGGGGCAAAATATCAGGAAACAGCGGCTCACCCGTTTACCAAATACTTTGAAGAGCTGGAAATCGGAGACACCCTGATCACCCATCGCCGCACCGTGACCGAAGCGGATATCGTCAATTTTGGTTGTCTCTCCGGCGATCACTTCTACGCCCATTTTGACGAACTGGCTGCAACGGAGTCTATGTTCGGCAAACGGGTGGCACACGGCTACTTTGTTCTTTCGGCAGCTGCCGGTCTGTTTGTTTATCCGGGGGTTGGGCCAGTACTGGCTAATTACGGCCTGAACAATTTGCGATTTATTGAGCCGGTCGGTATTGGCGATACCATACAAGCCCGCCTGACCGCAAAACAGAAAATCAGAAAAGACAAACGCCACGATGACCTGAAAGCGACTGGTGTAGTAGAGTGGGATGTCGAAGTGACCAATCAGGACGGTGTTGCTGTTGCCATTTACAGCATTCTGACGTTGGTGGAGAGAAAAGAAGGTTAGATGTTCGATGTTCGATGTTCGATGTTCGACGTAAAAGACTAAAACATACTACTGTGGCATCAACGGATTTTCGTCGAACGTCGAACCTCTAACATCGAACTGTTGAATAAAGTACCAAAATCGCAGCGCGACATACATATTTTTTAAAGGAACAAAACAATGACCTTCTCCACCATCACCTATACCGCGAAAAATGGCGTTGCAGTTCTCACACTAAACCGCCCGGACACACTCAACAGTTTTAATACTGAAATGCACAGCGAAGTGCGGGAAGCGTTAAAAAGTGCTGCCAACGATAAACTGATACGTTGTGTGGTATTGACTGGCGCCGGACGCGGTTTTTGTGCCGGACAGGATTTGGGAGACCGCAACGTTGCCGTGGGTGAAGACACGCCCGATCTTGGCGAATCCGTCGGAAAAAATTACAACCCGCTGATCCGCAATCTGATGGGCATGGAAAAACCGGTTATCTGCGCCGTTAATGGTGTGGCGGCCGGTGCCGGTGCCAACATAGCTCTGGCATGCGATATCGTTCTGGCTGCAGAAAGCGCCAGTTTTATCGAGGTTTTTTGCAATATCGGTTTGATTCCCGACTCTGGCGGTACGTGGAATTTGCCACGCGCAGTCGGCTTGCCACGAGCCAAAGGCCTGGCGTTGCTGGGTGAAAAGTTGCCTGCCAGAAAAGCGGAAGAATGGGGCTTGATCTGGAAGTGCGTGGACGACGATAACCTGATGGAAGAAACTCTGGCCATGGCACGCAAACTGGCAACACAACCCACCAGAGGTCTGGCTTTGATTAAACGCGCTTTGAATGAATCGACAGCCAACAGTTATCACGAGCAACTGGAACGCGAAAAAGAATATATGCGCGAGGCGGGCCGCACTGAGGATTATCGGGAAGGTGTTGCGGCATTTATGGAAAAGCGCAAGCCAGAGTTTAAGGGAAGTTAGACGTTGGACGTTGGACGTTGGACGTTGGACGTTGGACGTTGGACGTTGGACGTTGGACGTTGGACGTTGGACGTTGGAATTCTGAAGGATAGCACAGTGGCGTCAATGGTTTTTCGTCAAACATCGAACATCGAACATCGAACATCGAACATCGAACAAAATTTTAGAGGAATCACATGACCGCACTACCAACCTCTACCCCCATCGGCATTATTGGCGCTGGTACTATGGGCGCAGGCATCGCCCAGGTTGCTGCTGCCAGCGGCCACCCGGTGCTGTTATTTGATGCCGCCGACGGTGCAGCACAAACCGGTATCGAACGCATTCACAAGGGGCTGGAACGCCTGATCAGCAAAGGCAAAATGACTGCTGGCGAAACCGAAGAACTGATTGGTCGTATCAAGGTGTGCAAAAATATGTCAGATCTTGCACCGGCCGGGCTGGTGGTAGAAGCCATTGTCGAAAATCTGGAAATAAAACAAAAGATTTTTTGCGAGCTGGAATCGATTTGTGACGACAATGCAATTCTCGCCACCAACACGTCATCCATTTCTGTTACCGCTATTGCCGCCGGTCTGAAACGACCGGATCGTTTGGTGGGTATGCACTTTTTTAATCCGGCGCCTGTGATGAAGCTGGTGGAAGTGGTCAGGGGTCTGGCTTCAAGTGAAACCGTTTTGCAAACCGTAAATGACACGGCTAAAGCGTGGGGTAAAAAACCGGTAATCACTCAATCCACTCCGGGATTTATCGTCAACCGCGTGGCACGACCTTTTTATGCAG
>JBNKFQ010000143.1:0-44706 GCA_050289385.1 Porticoccaceae bacterium
GATATCAGCGGCCTCATCATCCGAGACATGCACTGTTACCCAGAGGCGCTCTTGCGGCAATTTCAGAACGTCAGTCAAAAACTCCCAGGCGTACTGAATCGCTTCGCGCTTGAAGTAATCGCCAAAACTGAAGTTGCCCAGCATTTCGAAGAAAGTATGATGACGAGCGGTATAGCCAACATTTTCCAGGTCATTGTGCTTGCCACCTGCACGCACACAACGCTGTGAGCTGGCCGCACGCTTGTAGTCGCGCGTTTCTTCACCGAGGAAGACATCTTTAAAGGGCACCATACCGGCATTGGTAAACAGCAGTGTCGGGTCGTTTCCCGGCACCAGCGAACTGCTGGGCACTACGGCGTGGCCCTTGCTTTCAAAATAGGTTAAAAAAGCATCGCGTATTTCTGCACTCTTCATTGACTATAGTTCCTGCCCTAATCCGGATTCAGAGAATTGTTTGTTCCCGAGAATGTGCAAATGCAAATGAAATACCGTTTGACCGGCACCTTCTCCATTGTTGACAATCAGACGAAAGGCGTCGCCGACACCGGCCTGTTTGGCTACTTCTGCAGCAGCAAACATCAGGTGTCCAAGCAATGCCTTGTCTTCTTGCCCGGCATCTACCAGCCTGGGAATCGGTTTTCTCGGAATCAGCAGCAGGTGTGTTGGCGCCTTGGGCGCTATATCCTTGATGGCGACACAATGCTCGTCTTCATACAGGATATCTGCCGGGATATCGCGATTAATAATTTTGGTAAACAGTGTTTCTTCGGGCATTTTACTCTCTGGATACGTTCTCTCTAAAACACTTATGTAAAAAATACACGTTCTATTGTTGACAGCTTACAACAGATCCATGGTCAACGGATTGAGCAAGCAGGTGTCAAGCCTTTTTGTTGAGCTTTTCATCCGTTGTCAACTGACGGGCTTCGGATTCGAGCATTACCGGAATGCCATCGCGAATTGGGTATGCCAAACCACTGGCTCGACAGATCAGCTCTTGCTTCTCTTTGTCATACTCCAGAGGTGCCTTGCTGACCGGGCAAACGAGGATACTCAGCAATTTTTTGTCCATGGGAAATCTCTAAATCAACCAGAATGGCGATTCTACGGGAATACATGCCCTCTGAGAACAGGAAACCGGGAATCAGGGGACCTGAGGCGTGAAGGGCAAGGTTTGCATGACCTGCTGCGGATCTATACGAACATCAAACCAGTTCATACGCCAGTCCAGATGAGGGCCTGTTGCACGCCCCGTGGCACCGACCTCGGCAATGACGTCACCTGGCTCAATGTGCTGACCTTCTTTGACCAGAATTTTGCTGAGATGGATGAATGTAGAAGACAAGCCATGACCATGGTCAACGATCAGGGTGCCTCCAGAGTAGTACATGTCCGGGTGCGTCAAAGTGACCACTCCCGGAGCAGGTGCCTTGACGGGCGTACCTGTCGGAGCGGCGATATCGAGTCCAAAATGGGGTCGCTTGGGAACACCGTTGTAAATCCGCTGGCTGCCATAAACACCGGTTATTACGCCGTCAATCGGTCGCCTGAAACCACGGGTAAAATCCATGCGCAAATCATCCAGAGAACGGGCTTTACGCACCATCCGGCCTTCTGCACGAATTCTGGCGAGAGCCTCTTCTGGCGGCGTAACCGTGCGCTGGGGCACGCCTTCAATCTTTTGCGTCGGGTATTCCCGCTGCATGACCTCAATCACACGGACCGTTTTTTTACCCGCATTGTTGTAAACAAATAATTCCATACGCGGAGGGGCATCGCGACCCAAAGCCAGAATAAAGACGCCATTGTCTGCAATACGAACGTTGTGACCATCAAACTCCAAACGAACGCCCTCCTCTGCCATGCCGAGCAACAAGCCCCCCTGCCGGGCGGCACCCGACAGCTCCACAGCCGCGCAGGTTAGCGAAAAACAATTCAACAGTGTGGCCAGGCCAGCAAACAAGTATTTTTTCATAACGGATAACTTTTATGTGTGTTTTAGCAAACTCTACGGGAGAAAATATTTTCAGATGAATGGCATTTACTTAAGCGCCGGTCGCACATCGCACGCCAGACGTCACACGCTTTTAAAGAGATTGCCAATCGTTTGTCTCATAGATAAAAATTCTATGGTTTAAGGGCCTATAGTGCCCCTTTAGCGTGCGACGTGCGGCTACCGACGTACGGCCAAAGAAAGCCCGATATTACGCTTAAGTAAGTGCCATTCACTTTCAGTTTATTTATCTTCTTTCGCTTTCTCATGTTCGGCATCCTCCTCCATATTTGCCGAGGGATCATCCAGTGTCAGATAAGGTTCAAAGCTTTCTATCTGACAACTGAATCGAGTTTGCAGAGACGTAACAAAATCCATTCGAGCGCAGAGAGTACCGGTTTGGGTTTTATAGGAAATACCATGATTTTTTACTCCGGGACAACGCTGCTTGAGTTTCATCATAATTGTTTTGTTATTGGATATTTCGATAAGCGCTGAGGTTTCGTCAATAAACCTCAGTGATTTAATACGAGACGTGCGTATGCAACCGTTATGAATACCCCACTCTGCCGGATCGAGATCTTCATCGATAACCGGTGGCTCCTCTGCCGATAAAAAGGCCGGCACCAATAAAAACACCAATAACCATCTGCAGACAATTTCACTTTTCAATGTCTTTCTCCTCGTTGCCACGAGCAACAAATCAGGCGCACTGGCCTTTGTTACGCACTTCCTGTTCCCTATTCCCTATTCCCTATTCCGATCGTCAAGCGCAGTTTGTATCTGTTCTGCACTAAAACCCCGGTATTGCAAAAAACGCGCCCGTTTACTCCGCTCCTGATAGTTGTCGGGAGGTTCTGTTCCAAACCGTTTTTGCGCGACTCGCGTCGCCAGCTCGAACCAGTCTACTGAATATTCCGCAAGGGTCTGTTCCACCAGGTCTTCTGCCACTCCACGCTGCTGCAACTCCTGGCGTATGCGATAAGGCCCCTGACCTTTTCTTGCCCTGCTGCGCAAAAACGCCTCGGCAAACCGGGCATCACAAAGCAATCCTTCCTGCTCCAGCTTATCCAGTGCCATAGCGAGCACATTGGAGGCCTTGTCATGCTCGGGAAATTTGGCCACCAATCTGCCAACAAGTTCCTGCCGGCTGTATTCACGACGCGCCAGTAAATTCATTGCTGCCAAACGCATAGCGGCCAACGCTTTGCGAAACACCTCATCGGGGCTGTCACCAATATCCATTACTGTCAAACACCTCTTTCCGTCAATTTACCCTGGTTGACGTTCCGTCTTCACCGCGGCTTGATTGAAATGGTGCAATCATTAATTTCACAAATGACCGCTCCGATTCACCTTGCAGCCCTATTCGCATGGTGGCAGTTCTGACAGTGCTACTGCAACTGTTAAACAAGTGGTCCCAACAACTGAGTACAGTGCCGTAATTGCTGTCGGTATCCCGTCGCACGGCATGATGATGAACCCAGTGAATACCCGGTGTAATAATAAGTTTTGAAAGAGTCCGTTCAATACCGGAATACAATCGAATGTTCGAGTGATGAAAGATAGTACAGATTAATACCAGTGTTTCAAATATCAGGACACTGCCAAATGGCACATCCAGCACAAGGATAACGACAACCCGTACTAGCGCCGAAAGTACGATTTCACCTGCATGAAATCTCAATGCAGAGGTGGTATCCAGGTGCTCGTCCAGATGGTGGACCCGGTGGAAGCGCCAAAGTAGCGGTAATTTGTGATTGGCGCGATGCCACCAATATATCCAGAAGTCGAGTAACAGCAAGTCGAACAGTAACGCGCCTGCGCCCCTCCACTCGCTGGGCCGCCACTCTACCGTATGCTCCGTTGCCCACAGCGTCAACGGTAAAATCACCAGCGGCGAAAGCCCGACGTTGGCCAGCCAGAGCCCCAGGTTCCGCCCTGTCCGCTGTAACGAATCCCATTTATTGCGCCAATATAAACCTGTACTGGCTGGTGCAAGCCTTTCCCAAATAAAAAGACACAGTAACCAACCGAATACAAACCCGGTTTTCAATAACAGCTGTTCTTCAACATTCATAAGTCCCTTACTCAAAAGACCAATGCAAAAAAGCCCCGCACAAGCGGGGCCTTAAAGCTGACAGAGTACTCTGCGCTGCCGCCAACTGATTTACTCAACCGTTTCCTGATCTTTGGGTTTTGCATCAACCACACCCAGCATCTGTTGTCTGATGGCAGTGTCTATTTCCTGCGCCACCTCGGGATTGTCACGCAGATAGTCACAAGAGTTGCTCTTGCCCTGACCAATCCTGTCACCCTTGTAGGAATACCAGGCACCGGCCTTGTCCACCAGACCCAATTTAACGCCCAAATCAACAAGCTCACCGTAACGATTAATGCCCTTGCCATAAAGAATTTGAAATTCACTCTGCTTGAATGGCGGTGATACCTTGTTTTTAACAACCTTGACACGGGTTTCATTACCAACCACTTCTTCACCTTCCTTGACAGCGCCGATACGGCGAATATCGAGTCGCACAGAAGAGTAAAATTTGAGTGCGTTGCCGCCGGTGGTGGTTTCAGGGTTGCCAAACATAACCCCGATTTTCATACGAATCTGGTTGATAAAGATCACCAGGCAATTGGCATTTTTAATGTTACCCGTAATTTTGCGCAGTGCTTGCGACATCAAGCGCGCTTGCAAGCCAACATGATGATCGCCCATCTCGCCCTCGATCTCGGCTTTGGGTGTGAGCGCTGCAACAGAATCGACTACCAGCACATCAACCGCACCGGAACGCACCAGCATATCTGTCACCTCGAGCGCCTGTTCACCGGTATCTGGCTGTGACAACACCAGGTCATCAATATTTACCCCGAGCTTTTCCGCATAAATCGGGTCCAGGGCGTGCTCGGCATCAATAAAGGCGCAGGTACCGCCCAGATTTTGCGCTTCGGCAATTACCGACAAGGTCAATGTGGTTTTACCGGAAGATTCAGGCCCGTATATTTCAACAATTCGACCCTTGGGTAAGCCGCCAACGCCCAATGCAATATCAAGCCCCAGAGAACCCGTGGAAATACTCGGAATAGCCTCGTGCTCCCGATCCCCCATGCGCATAACAGTACCTTTACCAAACTGGCGATCAATCTGGGTGAGCGCCGCTTGCAGGGCCTTCTCTTTATTAGCGTCCATTTGTTTTACCTCATCGTTATCGGTATTTGTCACGATCTGGGCCGCAGCATATACCAAAATCAAATAACTGTATAGCTATACAGTAAAATAAATTTAATATTACCGACATCATTGCACATAGATGCGACTGCGGATGAATGGTGGACATCTGGCGCTTGACGCGACAGCAACACCACACCGGGCAAAGCGACGGCGCAAGTCTCAGCTTCCGGCCTCAGACAACAGCTGCTCCAGCCCCAGCAAGGCCCTAAATACCGCTTGTTGACGAACCTTTGCCCGCCCACCGTCAAAATACTGGCAAAGTGAGTGAACTTCTCCTTCACGCAAGGCCCAGGCAAACCAGACAAGACCCACTGGCTTATCTGCAGTACCACCATCCGGCCCGGCAATGCCGGTAATAGCCACTGACAAATCTGCCTGTGCAGCCTGCAACGCACCTGATGCCATTTCTTGCGCCACCATTTCACTGACAGCGCCATACTGCTTCAGAGTCTCGCCAGCGACGCCCAGAAGTTGCTGTTTGGCGCGATCGGCATAGGTAACAAAACCCATATCAAACCACTGTGAACTGCCTGGAACACTTGTAATGGCCTCAGCCACGCCACCGCCGGTGCAAGATTCAGCACAGGTTACCCGCAACCCACGCTCCAGTAATCTTGCACCCAGTCGTTCAGCAACAGTTTGTGCGTCTTTATCCATGGCAAAGAATTATGAGTGCAATTGCAGTTTTGTCAAAGTGTACAATCCCGTAGAATTTCACTCTTAACTTGTTTCCGACCAGACTGAAAAAACGGATGACTGCACATCAGACCCCGCTGGACCAGCACACGCCCATGATGCAGCAATACTTGCGCATCAAGGCTGAACACCCCAATGAATTGGTGTTCTACCGCATGGGTGACTTTTATGAAGTGTTTTTTGACGACGCCAAAAAAGCAGCACAATTGCTTGACGTAACCCTGACTGCCCGCGGCAAGTCAGGCAACAACCCGATCCCGATGGCGGGAGTACCCTACCATTCTGTAGAGGGTTACCTGGCACGGCTGGTAAAACAGGGCGTTTCCGTCGCCATTTGTGAACAGATTGGTGATCCCGCGACCAGCAAAGGCCCTGTAGAGCGCAAGGTAGTACGCATTGTTACGCCGGGAACCATCAGCGACGAAGCCTTGCTTGAGGAGCGCCAGGACAATTTGCTGGCTGCCATAGCTAGCCAGGGTGACTTCTTCGGAATTGCAACTCTGGATATCGGCAGTGGACGCCTGCAAGTTCTGGAAGTGATCGGGACAGATGCCTTGCTGGGTGAACTGCAAAGACTTAACCCCGCCGAACTGCTGGTCAGCGAAGACTTTTCTCATTTCGATATAATTGAGCAACGCAAGGGCGTGCGTCGCCGCCCCCCATGGGAATACGACGCGGAAACTGCCCGTCGACAGCTCACCGACCAATTTGGCACCAAAGATCTGGCGGGATTCGGATGTGAAGATCTGCAAATTGCCATTCCCGCCGCTGGCTGCCTTCTGCAATACGCCAAAGAGACCCAGCGTACCGATCTGCCCCATATTCGCGGCATCGTGACAGAAAACCGGGATGACAGCGTCGTGCTCGATGCAGCCACACGCCGCAACCTGGAGATCGACTGCAACCTCAATGGCAGCACCGAACACACCCTGCTCGAAGTGATGGATAGCACCTCTACTGCCATGGGTAGCCGTTTATTGCGGCGTTGGCTGAACAGGCCCTTGCGCAACCTGGACATATTGCGCAATCGTCAACAGGCCATTGCACAGTTGCGCGATAACTACCGCTATGAGGAACTGGCTGAATCTCTGCGCCTTGTTGGTGATATGGAGCGCATTCTGGGGCGCGTAGCTCTGCGTTCAGCACGACCGCGCGACCTGACGCGCCTGAATAGTTCGCTCGCCACACTGCCACAAATACAGCAGATTCTGAACCAGTGTGATGCCCGGCAATTGCAGCAACTCAGCACCGAGGCTGGTGAGTTCCCGGATATTGTAGCGCTGCTGGAGCAAGCCATTACAGACAATCCACCGGTGGTGATCCGCGACGGCGGCGTGATTGCCGAAGGTTACGACAACGAACTCGATGAACTGCGTAATATCAGTTCCAATGCTGGCGATTTTCTGGTGCAGATGGAAACCCGCGAACGTGAACGTACGGGTATTCCAACACTAAAGGTAGGTTACAACCGGGTGCACGGTTACTACATTGAAATCTCACGCGCCCAGTCAGAACGAGCACCAGCAGAGTACATTCGCCGTCAAACCCTGAAAAATGCCGAACGCTTCATTACACCCGAACTGAAAGAGTTTGAAGACAAGGCCCTGTCCGCGAAAAGCCGCGCACTGGCTCGTGAGAAAGCACTTTACGATGCGCTGATCGAAACGCTGAACGAACGACTTGCCGAATTGCAAATGTGTGCGGCAGCTGTAGCAGAGCTAGATGTTCTGGCAAACCTGGCAGAACGTTCCGAAAGTATGAACCTGGTACAACCGGAGCTGTCTGACGAAGCCGGTTTTGCCATTCGCGCCGGTCGCCACCCGGTGGTTGAGAGGGTGCTGGACACACCCTTCGTAGCCAACGACCTTATATTGCACGACAAACGCAGAATGCTGGTGATTACCGGCCCCAACATGGGCGGTAAATCAACATACATGAGGCAAGCCGCACTGATTGTTCTGTTGGCTCATATCGGCAGTAACGTTCCCGCAGAAAGTGCCTCCATTGGTCTTGTAGACCGTGTATTCACGCGCATTGGCTCGTCTGATGATTTGGCCGGGGGCCGCTCAACCTTTATGGTGGAAATGACAGAAACCGCCAACATTCTCCACAATGCCAGTGATCGAAGCCTGGTGCTGATGGACGAAATTGGCCGTGGCACCAGCACGTTTGACGGCTTATCGCTGGCCTGGGCCTGCGCTGTTCACCTGGCAAGCCAGGTCAGGGCGTTTACCCTGTTTGCCACCCACTATTTTGAGCTGACCGCATTGCCAGACAAGGTTGCCGATGTTGCCAACGTGCACCTCGACGCGACCGAATACAACGACGGCATTGTGTTTTTACACGCAGTGCAGGAGGGGCCGGCAAGCCAGAGCTACGGCATTCAGGTGGCCCGGCTTGCGGGTCTGCCGGATTCCGTGCTCGATCTGGCACGCCAGGAACTGGCAACACTGGAAGCGGGCAGTCACACCGTCGTATCTCCACCGGAAGCAAAAACAACCGCATACCAGCCAGCGCAAAGTGACCTGTTTGGCGACGATATCTCAGAACGGGTACGCAAGGCAGTGGAAGCTGTTGATCCCGACGAGACCTCACCCAGACAAGCTCTGGAAAAGCTGTACGATTTGCGCCGGTTACTCAAGCCGTAGCGCTCCTTCAAGGTGATAACCAATTATCAACAGGCAGCGAGAGCCTGATATAATCTCGCCGCATTGTCGGTTTGTCATGAGTTGAATGCTGGAGACGCAGATATGACGTTTGTTGTGGGTGAAAATTGCATCAAGTGCAAGTACACAGATTGTGTAGAGGTCTGCCCTGTAGATTGCTTTTACGAAGGCCCGAATTTTCTGGTTATTCACCCGGACGAATGTATCGACTGCGCATTGTGTGAGCCGGAATGCCCCGCCCAGGCAATTTTTGCTGAAGATGAGGTACCTGAGGGCCAGCAAGTTTTTATTGAACTCAATGCCGAACTGGCCGAGCAATGGGACAATATCACCGAGAAGAAAGACCCGCCGGCAGATGCGACAGAATGGGATGGCAAACCGGGGAAGCTGGAATTACTGGAGCGTTAGCCGGGCGCTCGACGAAGATACGTGCTGAAAATATCGGTTATTGCTCCGCTCGGCCCCGCATACAGGCACGGAGCGCACCCCGGCAGGTAAAACACTTGCCCTTCCAACTTCCAACTTCCAACTTCCAACTTCCAACTTCCAACTTCCAACTTCCAACAAGATTATTCCTCAAACAGGGTTTCACTACTCAGCCCCTGCCGCTGCAATATTTCCCTGAGCCGGCGCAAAGCCTCGACCTGTATCTGACGAACACGCTCACGCGTCAGGCCGATCTCGCGACCCACTTCTTCCAGGGTGGAAATCTCGTGGCCCTGCAAACCAAAGCGCCGCGCTATCACTTCCCGTTGTTTTTCAGGCAGCTCACCAAGCCACGCCTCAAGAGAACTGACCAGATCGCCATCTTCAACCAGCTCTTCCGGGTCAGAGCGATGCTGGTCGGCAATGGATTCCACCAGTGTTTTGTCATTGTCCCGCCCCATCGGTATATCGACTGAACTGACCCGCTCATTTAGCCCCAGCATACGATGTACATCGCCGACGGGTTTACCCACCAGTCCAGCAATCTCGTCAGCGGAAGGATCATGATCCAGCTCCTGAGACAGTTTGCGAGCCGCCCGCAGGTAGATATTCATTTCCTTTACCACATGAATTGGCAATCGAATCGTTCGCGTTTGATTCATCAGAGCGCGCTCGATCGTCTGCCGTATCCACCAGGTGGCATAGGTTGAAAATCGATACCCCAGCTCCGGGTCAAACTTTTCGACAGCGCGCATCAGGCCGAGGTTGCCCTCTTCAATCAGGTCCAGAAGTGTCAGGCCACGATTAACATACCGGCGGGCAATCTTCACAACCAGGCGCAAGTTGCTTTCAATCATACGCTGGCGGGACGCCTGGTCACCCTTGCGGACCTTGCGGGAATAAAAGACCTCTTCTTCTGCTGTAAGCAAAGGCACAAAGCCAATTTCCTTCATATAAAGGCTGGCAGCATCCAGTACCTGTTCAGAGCGTTCGAAGGTTTCCCCTTCTTCCTCTTTTTTTTTCCGCTCCAAAAAATCATCATCGAGCATACATCGAACCCCTTACGATTTTTTGTCTGTCGATCGTTCTTCCGTGATTTGGCTGTTGCGCGCGTCCAACATTACCACTTTCCGGTAGTTTGTCCAGTATTTGAGAGCCTTTTGTCGGCTTAACAGCCCGTTGAATTACCCGTCGATATACCAACGAAACGTAGGACAATTTATGTAACAAACAGTTTTATCCCGGTAGCAACTGATATCAGGGCAATAACCCCAATGGGTTTACGGCTTTTCCATCCCGGCGTATTTCAAAATAGAGGCGGTTGGGTTTTTCAGGGCCGCCCCCCAGTTCTGCGATTTGCTGACCGACCCCAACCACCTGACCTTCCTTTACCAATATTCGCCGGTTGTGTGCATACGCACTTAAATACACATCACTGTGTTTAACAATAATTAACCTGCCATAGCCCCTCAGCCCGCTCCCTGCATAAACCACCACCCCCGGAGCAGCTGCATTAACAGCACTGCCCAGCTTTCCGTGAATGTAAATACCTTTAAATACTCTGCTTGCATCGTAATATCTCTCTACCTCGCCTTTTGCGGGCCATTGCCATTTCCAGGTTTTTGGCAATACCGGCGTTGTATTCTTTACGGCAGACACAGTGGAGTTTTGTCTGGCTTTTGCCTGCCTCTCTGGTGGCGGCGTTTTAGGTTGCGACCGTTTTACTACCCGGGTTTCTGACTCTTTACCGGTATTGGACGAACGACTTGTTGTCTTCCTCACAGGAACTGCCCGCTTTATTACCCGGCTCGTATCCAGCGTCAGTCGTTGCCCAGTGTAAATGGTGTACGGTTTTGAAATACCGTTGGCCAGTGCCAGCTTCTGGTAATCGAGCTCGTACCGCCAGGCAATGGAAAACAGGGTTTCCCCTTTTGAAACCTCATGAAAATTTATACGCTCTGAAGGAGGCTGCGGACGGCTGATTATAGGAGCGGAAGAATGAGAGCCACAGCCCGAGACCAGAACAGGCAAAAAAATCGACAGCAGATATAAAATTCTTGTTCTGTTTATCAATTTTATATGTCAGACACGTTCACGTTTACCACCAATGTATTCCAATCCAAGCACCAGAGCAATGCCCAGCAACATTAATATAATGGCCGGCACTGTCTGCGGGTCAACACCATACAATTCACCATATTGCCATGGCATAAGATTTTCCTGGGCCAGCACAATCTCTTTACCTGAGGCAGTAAACATGACTTCCAGAGAATTTTTCCAGGGCCAAACAATAGTTAACGACCCCACCAGAAAACCGACCAGCACAGATAATGTGATGCTGTGGTAATGATTCAACAACCAGGAAAGTATACGGGAAAAAGACAGCAAACCAAAAACACAACCCAGACCAAAACAAATTAAAACGGGAAAGTTCATTACAGTTATTGCTTCAATCAATATCGGATACATACCAATTAACACAAGAATGAAGCTACCGGAAATACCGGGCAAAATCATCGCACAAATCGCTAACGCCCCAGCACCAAACACAAGCAGAAGACCATCTGACACGATAGCCGGAGGCACAAAAAAAAGCGTGCCTGCAAGAGTGGTGCCTACCAGTAATCCCAGCCATTCAGGCCAGTACCAGTGATTCAGGACACGTGCAATCCAGATAATGGATGCAATAATTAACCCAAAGAAAAAAGACCACACCAATAGTGGGTATTGATCCATTCCATAATTAACGAGCTGGGCCAGAGAGAAAATGCTGCAAAGTATTCCTGCAACCAAAGACAACAAAAAATTACCATTGATGGAACGCCAGAATGCCCCGGGCCCCTCTCTGAGCAACACGCGCAAGGATGTAATATTTATTGATTTGATCGATTGCAACAACTCTTCATAAATACCGCTGATAAAGGCTATCGTGCCTCCTGAAACACCAGGTACAACATCTGCTGCCCCCATGGCAACGCCTTTCAAAAACAATAAGATATAGTCTATGGGTCGACGCATTAATTTTACCCTGGTTTCAGAATCAGAGATTTTTTTCAGAGGGAGCGGTTAATATTTCGTTTTTATTACCGTTATTCGTCAAGGTCACTCACTGCACTAAATCTTGCAATTTTTCGCTGGCCACAAACGAGATGCAAGCAATGCCAGTCAACGCTCTGTGCCACTCAACGCTCTATACCGCTAAGCAACGGCACAAAGCGCACTTTTTCTACCACATCTTCGGTAAAATTCTGGCTATCACCATCGCGTATAATCACACGCAGTTCCTGATGCCCTTCCGGTCCTACCGGAATAACCAGAATGCCTCCGGGAGCCAACTGGCGCAGCAGATCTTGCGGCACTTCACGAGGCGCCGCTGTGCTGATGATGGCGTCGTAAGGCGCATAATCTTCCCAACCAAAATCACCATCAGACAACGCGGCTATTACGTTGCGATACCCCAAACGGCGCAGCAAGTCACGAGCGCGAACCAGCAGCGGCTGAATACGTTCAATGGTATATACGCGGTCAACCAGCTGCGCCAATATAGTCGCCTGATACCCGGATCCGGTGCCAATTTCAAGAACCTTGCGCGGAGGCCCCTGATCCGGCATCTTGTGCTCGACCAGCAGTTCGGTCATGCGCGCAACAATATAGGGCTGTGAAAGCGTTTGTTTGTGGCCAATCGGCAGTGCTGTATCTTCGTAAGCACGATGGGCCAGCGCTTCGTCGAGGAAGAGGTGACGCGGCGTATCGCGAATGGCATTCAATACGCGCTGGTTGGTAATACCCTGGTCCCTGAGCCTTTGAATCAGACGATCACGCGTACGTTGTGACGTCATACCAATACCGCCTCGCTCAATGGTGTTCACCCGCCACTCCTGACTTTACTGTTGGACGTTTGATGTTCGATGTTCGATGTTCGATGTTCGATGTTCGATGTTCGATGTTCGATGTTCGATGTTCGATGTTCGATGAATTAGTGTAGTGGTACATTTTTAAGTTTCGGCGATAATACCTGCCGTTAGCACCCCCGCATTTGTATTACCCCATTACTGAATGCAACCACGGGCCGCATTTTCGTCCAACATCGAACATCCAACGTCGAACGCCCCTCACCTTCCACCAAGGCCAAGAACTATACCATGTGCGGCGTCTGGAGTGGTCACTCTGACCAGCTCTCTTAAGACTGATGTAGCAAAATGCCCTGGCAACAAGGAAAAATCGAGAACTACATCACCGGATTTGATCTTCCAATTGAACTCTTCGGGGATCAAAACCAGCGGTCGCCGCTCCTGTGCCAGACCACTGTGTTCCAGCGCGTTACCCCAACCAGGCAAGGTATCAATAACCTGCTGCTCAAGGTCACTGACAGCAGATACAGCTGTTGATCTGCCACGCCCCCACAAAGCACCCTCCGGGCGAGCTTCACTTTCCATAGCGACGTTCCAGGTGCCCCGCTCTACCCTTGTCGCCAGAATTCTGTTAAACACCCATGATCGGCCTGCAGAGAGATACAAGCCCTGATCTCTTTTGCGCGGTTCACCTCTTCTGCTCTTACGCGCACCGTTTACAAAGCGACGTTCAAACTCAATCAGGTTATTACAATCGTGGCCAAAACGTTGCTCACCGTAATAATTCGGAACTCCGGAAACAGCGATATGCCGCAGCCGTTGCTCGAAGTCGGCTTTAGCTACGCTGCACTGACGCAGGCGAATAACAAAATGGTTAGCCCGATGATCGCCACGACGTAATTTGCGAGAATGACGTCGACTGGCAAGCAACTCTACGCCTTCAATCTGCGACAGTAACGAGAGGTCCGGGTCCCGTTTTGGCAAGTACAGGCTGAACCACTGGCTGGTAACTGCACGACGATCTTTCATACCGCTGAAGCCAATGTCCACAGGCTCTATACCAGCCAATGCTGCCAGCTGCTCTGCGACCCAGCGAGTATTCTGATTGCGCTTGCGCAAATGCAAAAACAGGTGTTCGCCCGAACCTTCCGGTTTAAAGCCCAACTCTTCATCCACCACAAAGTCTTCGGGCCGGGTGCGAAAGTGGGCGGTGCCCAACGGCCCACCCCATGCGTGAGGAAACTCCAGAGAAAAAATCATCGGATCAGCTGGCTCGACACCCATCGTTCAATACTTGGGGCCGGTTGACGTTTGGGCGTCGAGTAAGACCACGGCATGACAGGCTATGCCCTCGCCACGCCCTTCGAACCCGAGTTTTTCGGTGGTCGTGGCTTTAATATTGATCTGATCAGATACTACGCCCAGGTCACTGGCCAAATTCTGCTCCATAGCCGGTATATGCGGTGCCATTTTTGGCTGTTGGGCGACGAGGGTGATATCGGCATTACTCAGGCGCCAGCCTTCCTGTGTCAGCAAATCACAGACATGTCGCAATAACTCACGGCTATCAATACCAAGGTATTGCGGGTCATTGTCGGGAAAATGTCGACCGATATCGCCGAGCGCTGCGGCGCCAAGCAGAGCATCACACAACGCATGAATCAGTACGTCACCATCTGAGTGCGCGACAAAACCTCTATCGCAGGGAACGGCCACCCCCCCGATCATGAGGTGATCGCCAGGCCCAAAGGCATGAACATCGTAACCCTGGCCGATTCTCATGGCCTGGCCCGGGCAAATTGGCCTGACGTCGAACACCGGACGTCGAACGCAATCAAGCTGCTATTCATAATGACACGTTTCTCACTGTCAACTGTTTCCCCGGGCCTGCAAAATCGCCTCGGCGATAACCAGGTCTTCGGCACATGTAATCTTTATATTGTCGCGCCGTCCGGGTATCACTTTGGGAGAGTAACCAAGGGCCTCCAGAGCAGACGCTTCGTCAGTGGGCAAAAAGCCGCGGACGTGGCAATCCCGCAGGGCATCCCGCAACAGGCCAAAACGAAACATCTGTGGCGTCAGGGCACTTCGCAACTGATCTCGATCTTCGGTGCCTACAATATTTCCCGCTTCGACACGTTTTACGGTATCTGCCAACGGCGTGACCAGCACACCACCCACAGCGTGATCAAACAACCCGGCAATCAGATTGTCGATATCAGCGGCATGCACACAGGGTCGCGCAATATCGTGCACCAGCACCCAGTCAGAAGGGTCTGCTCGTTGCGACAATGATTCCAGGGCAAGGCGAACAGAGTCGGCTCGTTCTGCCCCCCCCTCCACTGTTGTCAGACGCGAATCATCAAAATGCAATTCTGCCCAGCAAGCGTCTTCAGGGTGAATCGCCACCACACACCCGGAGATGCCTTTAACTGCCAACAACCGCTCAAGCGTCCAGCAGGCCACCGGCTTGCCAGCCAGGATCTGGTACTGCTTGGGGCGCGAACCGCCAAAGCGCCTGCCAACACCTGCGGCAGGAACCACTGCCCACACAGCAGGCCTGGCATTACTCACGGTTCGTCACCCTCTCGCGGTGTTTCGGTTTTCGGTTCAATGACCATGTAAAAGGTTTCGCCATCCCTGATCATGCCCAAATCACTGCGCGCCCGTTCTTCCACTGCTTCAAACCCCTGCTTGAGCGCTTCCACTTCTCTCGCAATGGCTTCGTTGCGATCGGCGGCCTCTTCGCTCACTTTCTTTTGTTCCGCAACGGCGTGCTCGAGTTCAACTTGCTGCGCGAGACTGCCCTCACCGAACCACAGTCGATACTGAAGATAGATAAACAGCAATGTCAAAACCAGCAGCAGCCAGCGCATTCAGTTATTTACCCGGGGCTCGTATACAGGCTTGCCAACGTTACGGCGGCGAGTGGGAAAGTGCAACATCTGGCCGGACGTCTGACGTCCAACTTCTGACGCAAAAACCACAAACCCGGCTCTCACCTGATCACCCTGTTTTCCAGCAGGCCGGGCGAGGCGATGGCGCGAGGCCCTGGCGTCAAGCGTCCAACGTCCGACGTCCGGCCCTGTCAAACTCGGCACGTCCACGATACGGCGCAGCCTCACCCAGCTCTGCCTCAATACGCAGCAAACGATTGTATTTGGCCACACGATCAGAACGACACAGAGAGCCCGTCTTGATTTGACCGGCGGCAGTGGCCACTGCCAAATCAGCAATTGTGGTGTCCTCTGTTTCTCCTGACCGATGAGAAATCACCGCGGTGTAGCCCGCCTCCCCGGCCATACGGATAGCATCCAGAGTCTCACTCAATGAGCCGATCTGGTTGAACTTGATCAAAATGGAATTGCCAACACCCTTTTCAATGCCTTCTTTCAGAATGCGGGTATTGGTAACAAAAAGGTCATCACCCACAAGCTGAACTTTTTTGCCTAATTTGTCGGTCAACTCTTTCCAGCCGGCCCAGTCACTTTCATCCATGCCGTCTTCAACAGAAAGAATCGGGTGACGCTCGACCAGGTCGGCCAGGTATTCGACAAACCCGGACGCAGCATACACCTTGCCCTCCCCTGCCAGATTGTATTTGCCGTCCTGATAAAACTCTGAAGAGGCGCAGTCCAGTGCGAGAGTGACGTCATCACCCAGTTTGTAGCCCGCATTTTCGACAGCCTCTGCAATTACCGTTAACGCCTCTTCATTGGATGAAAGATTGGGAGCAAATCCTCCTTCGTCTCCTACCGCGGTACTGAGCCCACGACTCTTGAGCACTTTTTTCAAGGCATGAAAAATCTCCGCGCCAACACGTAGCGCTTCCGTAAAGGAAGGCGCACTGACCGGCTGAATCATAAATTCCTGAATATCGACATTGTTGTCGGCATGCTCACCACCATTGAGAATATTCATCATCGGCACCGGCATGCTGTAATCGCCAGCTGTGCCATTTAATTCAGCGGTGTGTGCATAAGGTGGAATACCTTTGGCTTTTACCGCAGCTTTTGCTGCCGCAAGTGACACCGCGAGAATGGCATTGGCACCCAGCACCGATTTGTTATCTGTGCCATCCGCTTCAATCATCAGGCGATCCAGTTCTTGCTGCTGTGTAACATCCTGACCGACCAACAAATCCCGAATAGTCGTATTGATATTTGCCACGGCTTGCAACACCCCTTTGCCAAGATAGCGGGCGGGATCGCCGTCGCGCAATTCAAGCGCTTCGCGAGAACCGGTGGACGCGCCCGATGGCGCACACGCCGAACCAATAAAACCATTCTCCAGAATGACGTCGGCTTCGACCGTCGGGTTGCCACGAGAATCGAGTACTTCATAAGCGCGAATATCAGAAATTTTGGTCATTACAGATGTATCTCCAGCATTAATTCAGGATTGCAGTTTTGTCGTATTTACCTTTTTTGCGTTAACTTTTTTTTGCGTTAACTTTCTTCGCGTTAACCTTTTTGCATTAATCAGGACTTGTTGACACCAGTGATTCATTTATTCGATGTCAAGGTTCGGAAAATTTTTGACAAGATCATCCACGGCTTTTACCTGCTGCAAAAACGGTTTTAACTTGTCCAGTGGCAAAGCACTTGGACCGTCGCACAGGGCCTTGTTCGGCTCGGGGTGGGTTTCCAGGAACAGTCCCGCCACACCAACCGCCATGCCTGCGCGAGCCAGTTCAGCCACTTGATGACGCCGTCCACCCGACGCCGTACCCGATGGATCGCGACATTGCAGCGCATGGGTCACGTCAAAAATCAGGGGAGCACCACCGCTCTCTGACTTCATAACACCAAAACCAAGCATGTCTACCACCAGGTTGTCGTAGCCCAGACAGGTTCCCCGCTCACAAAGCATGATCTTGTCGTTACCGCATTCACGAAATTTTTCCACCAGATTTTTTACCTGGGACGGACTCATGAATTGCGGTTTTTTGACATTGATGAGTGCTCCGGTTTCTGCCATCGCTTCCACCAGATCGGTTTGTCGCGCCAAAAAAGCCGGTAACTGAAGAATATCGACAACTTCGGCAACAGGTGCAGCCTGATGTGGTTCATGCACATCGGTAATCAGCGGCACACCAAAAGTATTTTTAATTTCCTCAAGTATACGCAAACCCTGTTCCATACCAGGCCCGCGAAAAGAGTGTATTGACGAGCGATTCGCCTTGTCGAACGAAGCCTTGAACACATACGGAATGCCCAGGGCAGACGTTACCTCAATATGATGTTCTGCAATTTTCATGGCCAGGTCGCGCGACTCCAGCACATTCATACCGCTAAACAGAACAAAGGGCCTGTCATTGCCTATCTGTATGTCACCAACATTGAGACGCCGCTGTGTCATACCGACTCCCTGGACGCGTGCTTCTCAAGTGCTGCCTGAATATAGCTTGAAAACACCGGATGACCGTCGCGCGGCGTCGATGTGAATTCCGGGTGAAACTGACACGCAAAAAACCAGGGGTGGCCGGGAATCTCCACGGTTTCAACCAAATGATTGTACTCAGACCATCCCCCCACCTTCATACCTGCAGCTTCAAGTCTGGCGACGTAATTGTTGTTGACTTCATAACGATGACGATGCCGCTCCATAATTGTCGTGGCGCCATACAGGCGCGCGGCCTCCGAACCTTCAACCAGTTTCGCCGCCTGGGCGCCGAGACGCATGGTGCCACCCAGGTCGGAATCCTCGTCACGGATTTCCACTTCACCGCTTTCATCCACCCATTCGGTAATCAAACCCACAACCGTATGAGCCGGGTCTTCTTCAAATTCCGTACTGTTGGCACCCGCAAGACCCACAACATTGCGAGCGTACTCAATGATGGCCACTTGCATGCCCAGGCAAATGCCAAAGTAGGGAATGTTGTTTTCCCGGGCATACCGCACCGCTGCTATTTTTCCGTCAAGACCGCGCGAACCGAATCCGCCAGGCACCAGAATGCCGTCGGTGTCGGCGAGAATAGCCGTGCCTTTTTCCTCGACGTCCTCGGCATTGATGTATTTGATGTTTACTCGTGTACGATGGTGAATGCCAGCATGGATAAGCGCTTCATTAAGCGATTTGTAGGCATCAATCAAATCCATGTACTTGCCAACCATGGCAATGGTAACTTCTTTTTCCGGGTTGATATGGTTATCGGCCACCCAGCTCCAGTCACTGAGATCCGCAGCGCCGCAATCCAGTCGCAGCTTATCCACCACCAACTGATCCAGACCCCATTTGTGCAAATGCATTGGCACATGGTAAATCGTCGCAGCATCCGTCATCGGCACGACGGCGCGCTCTTCCACATTGGTAAACAGTGAAATCTTCTTGCGCTCGATGTCGCTGATTTCGACTTCCGAGCGACACAACAGAACATCGGGCTGAATGCCGATGGACCGCAGTTCCTTCACCGAATGCTGGGTCGGCTTGGTTTTGACTTCGCCGGCAGTGGCGATATAGGGGACCAGGGTGAGGTGCACCAACATGGCGCGTTCGCTACCCAGCTCCACCTTGAGTTGCCGCACCGCTTCGAGAAAAGGCTGCGACTCAATGTCTCCTACCGTGCCTCCAATTTCGACAATTGCAACATCGTAATCTTTGCCGCCTTTCTGCACGCGGCGCTTGATTTCATCGGTGACATGGGGAATCACCTGGACGGTTGCACCAAGATAGTCGCCGCGGCGTTCGCGACGCAGAATGGTCTCGTATACCCGGCCACTGGTAAAGTTGTTGAGTTTGGTCATTTTGGAACGCAGAAAGCGTTCGTAATGGCCGAGGTCAAGATCGGTCTCGGCGCCATCTTCAGTTACGTAGACTTCTCCATGCTGAAAGGGACTCATCGTGCCCGGGTCCACGTTCAGGTAAGGGTCAAGCTTGAGAATGGTAACCTTGAGGCCACGCGCTTCAAGTACAGCACCGAGAGAAGCCGAGGCAATGCCCTTGCCCAATGAAGAAACCACACCACCCGTTACAAATATAAACCGTGTCATAAAAGTCCGCCAGAAACCGCCAATCAGAATTAAAAACCATCTCCAACTTATTGAGATAGCTTAATATTATTAACTTGAGAAAGGCCAGTTTGCCTTGCGGATCAACTGCTGCCCATCTTGATCAAGATGGGAGGGCAGAATACCAGAAAGCCGTTTTTGATACCACCGACAACATGTTCAAAATCAGGCAGTCATGGTGTTTTTTTCATCACCTGCCAGCACAAACCACAGTCCGCCAGCGCCTGGTTGCAAAAAAACAGATCTCCCGCGGCAAGCAATACATCATTTTTAAACAACAGCGGCACTCTGTCGCGCAACCAGGGTTCCAACCGGTGCTCGTGCAACAGTTTTTTCAGGGATTGCGATCGGTGCCGGTCCAACGGCTTACAACGCTCCCCGCCCCGCCGAAATCGAACAGATACCCCACCCTCTATGGCTGTTCGAGCAGTCAGCACACCGACACCGGCAATCGCGAGAGGCTTCAGAGTGTCCCACAGGATGTCGGCATCATCGGGGGGCGGCAGTGGCAACGGAGGCAGGAGGTAGACTCTGCCGTTGTAGCGACGCAACTCACAATCACCCAGATCAATCAAGGGATTGGCATCGTCTTTCGCCGCGATCAATTCACGATGTATACGCCGAATACGAACCAGGGGTGGCATGGCGTAGCCGTGTGCATTTAACCAGTAGCGCAGCACATTGTGGCGACGTGGCTGCGACAGACCAGCCAAAACATCAAGGCGAATACTGCTGCCTACACGTTCATCGCGCTCTTGTGCATTCGCCAGATCCATCGCTGCCAGTTCACTGACGAGTTCGTCGGACTGACCGCATAAATGTGCGACCTGAGACAGACGGCCAGCGAGGTCGGGCCAACGCTCCTGCAGGACGGGAACTACCCGGTGACGCAAAAAGTTGCGATCAAAATCCAGCAGTTGGTTGGACTCGTCTTCAATCCACTGCAACCCTTCTGCGACGGCATAGGCTTTCAACTCCGCGCGCGAAACATCCAGCAACGGTCGCAATAGTTCGCCTTCACCGAGGGGGCGCTGGCGTGGCATTCCGGCAAGTCCACGCGGGCCCGAGCAACGCATCAGTCGATACAATACGGTTTCTGCCTGATCATCAGCGTGATGAGCGAGCAGCAACACATCACCTTCGCCCAATGCGGCTTGAAATACCTGGTAGCGAGCGACACGCGCCGCTTGCTCAAGGCCCTCTCCGCCGGCAGCAACCGACACATGAAACGCTTGCAGAGCAACATCCAGCTCGCGGCACTGTTCAGCACAGTGCGCCTGCCAGTGGCTGGCGTTGGGTGAGAGTTGATGGTTGATATGTAGAGCTGTCAGTTTTTCCGGTCCCAACAGCTGAACAAGGGCCTGCAACAGAACGCGGGAATCCAGACCACCGCTGTAACCAATGAGAATGCGTTGAGCCCGCTCAAATCGAGGCAGAAATCCGGCGAGGTGATCGGGCGTGAACATGGCTCAAGGCCGGATCTCAAGTGTCGAACCCGTCATTTCGGCTTACCGTAAGCCATAAGGCGATTAAAGCGCTTCTCCAGTAATTCGTCGATGGGAATCTGCTGTAACTCATCGACCTGGGCGCCAAGGCGTTCACGCAAGGTATGCGCCATAGTCTCTATATCCCGGTGCGCCCCGCCCTGTGGTTCGGGAATAATATCATCAACAATGCCCAGATCTTGCAAAACGGATGAAGTTACACCCATAGCCTCGGCGGCATCCGGTGCTTTTTCAGAGGTCTTCCAGATAATATTGGCGCAACCTTCAGGCGAAATAACAAAGTAAGTGGCGTACTGCAACATGTTGATATAGTCGCCAACACCAATGGCCAGAGCACCACCAGAGCTGCCCTCGCCAATTACCGTGCAGATCATGGGGGTGCGCAGTCGAGACATAACAGCAAGATTTTGGGCAATGGCCTCGGAAATACCGCGCTCTTCCGAATCAATGCCGGGATAAGCTCCTGGCGTGTCAATCAGGGTTAACACCGGCATTTTGAAGCGCTCGGCCATCTCCATCAGGCGCAGGGCCTTGCGATAACCCTCGGGCTTGGGCATGCCAAAGTTGCGGTGAATCTTGTCGTTGACGCCACGCCCCTTTTCTTCGCCAATCACCATTACCGGCCTGCCCTGCAGGCGCGCGACACCGCCAACAATGGCCTTGTCGTCACCGAAATGCCGATCGCCATGAAGCTGGTCAAAATCATCAAAAACCCGATTGATGTAGTCCATCGTATAGGGCCTCTGTGGGTGGCGAGCCACCTGCACTATCTGCCAGGAAGACAAATCAGAGTATATGCTTTCTGTCAGCTTTCGAGACTTGTCCCGCAGCTTGGTGATCTCTTCGGAAATATTGAGTTCATTATCGTTGCCTACCAACTGCAGCTCTTCAATTTTTGCTTCAAGCTCGGCAATCGGTTGCTCAAAATCAAGGTAATTCAAATTCATTTGCACGTGGTTCCGTTTATGCCCCAGCTATTTACGCATCTGCCGATGCATCTACCAGGGGGCGTAATGTACCAGAAGACAGGGGACCGGGAACAGGGAACAGAAGAATTGTTCGACCTGCTATGCCTTGTGCCCCCGATCTCCTGAACGCCATCCACCCTTCAAAGTAGCCGTTCGCAGCAGCGATGCGTCGTAGTCAAGCGAGATATTGTCGTTGCCAAAAGTTTCCCGCAACTTGTGCAGCAAGTCATCCCTCGCCGATATTCTCCAGTCGTCACCCAGCAGGATCTCGCCACTGGCTTCAGCGTTAGCGCAATGTACCCGAACCCGGGTATTGCCGCCGCGATCTTCGCTCAGCAACCTCTCCAGCTCCTGTGCGCTGTCAGCCTGGCGGTTTTCGGGAGTCAGGCTCACCACCACTTCGCCCAGAGCCTTGTCCCGCGACTCCGGCAGGGTTCGCACGGTTTCCGCACGAATACACAGCCCTCCCGAAAAGTCGTCCATTTGTACTTCCCCCTCGATAACCAGGACCGTGTCTCTGGCAATTTTTTCACGGTTGTCGCGAAAGCGATCGGCAAACACCAGGGCTTCGAGACGACCACTGCGATCGTCCAGAGCAACCCCGGCCCAGGGTTCACCGCGTTTGTTTTTGCGAATTCGCATGTCCACTACCAAACCCGCCACTACCTGAACCTCACGGGGTTTGGGTTGCAGATCCGCGATGCGGGCAGAAACAAATTGCCTTAACTCCTCCTCGTACTCATCAACCGGGTGTCCCGTCAGGTAAAGCCCCAAGGTCTCTTTCTCGCCCCGCAACCGTTCCTTGATGCTCAGGGCCTTAACCCGGTTAAAGCTCACATAACCGATATCCGGCGCGCTCTCTGCCGGGGTAGCTCCAAACAGATCTCCCATGCCACTGTCGGCATTGCGAGCGTTTTGTTCGGCCAGTTTTACCGCCTCGTCCATTGCCGCCAGCATCACGGCCCTGCGCAAACCTGCCTCTCCATCCGGACCAATGGCGTCTAGCGCCCCGCAACGTATCAGGGCTTCCAGAGCGCGTTTGTTCACCTTGCGCGAGTCCACACGGGTGCAGAAATCAAACAGGTCCTTGAAAGGATCGGATTTGCGTGCCGCGATAATATTTTCGACGGGACCTTCACCCAGCCCCTTGATAGCGCCCAATCCGTAAATAATGTTGTTGCTGTCGTCCACCGTAAATTGAAATTGACCGCGATTGACGTCTGGTGGCATCAGGATCAGTCCCATCTGCCGACACTCTTCAATAAACGTCACTACCTTTTCGGTCTTGTCCATGTCCGATGATATGGTGGCGGCCATAAACTGCGCCGGGTAGTGGGTTTTGAGCCATGCGGTCTGATACGACACCAGCGCGTAAGCCGCAGAGTGGGATTTGTTAAAGCCATAACCGGCAAACTTTTCCACCAGGTCAAAGATTTTCATTGCCAGGTCGGGGTCCACTCCCCGGCTTTTTGCCCCCTCGGCAAACGTCGCACGCTGTTTCGCCATTTCTTCGGGTTTTTTCTTGCCCATTGCGCGACGCAACAAGTCGGCCCCGCCCAGCGAGTAACCCGCCAGCTCCTGGGCAATCTGCATTACCTGTTCCTGGTAAACGATAACGCCGTATGTGGGTTCCAATATCGGTCGTAACCACTCGTGCTGATACTTCGCATCCGGATAAGCCACTTCAGCACGACCGTGCTTGCGATTAACAAAGTCGTCTACCATGCCCGAATCCAGGGGGCCCGGCCGAAACAGCGCCACCAGAGCGATCATGTCTTCCAGAGTGTCCGGCTGCAGGCGCTTGATCAGGTCTTTCATTCCCCTCGATTCGAGCTGGAACACCGCTGTGGTTTCCGCTCGCTTGAGCAGTTTGAAGGTATCGGAGTCATCGAGTGGTATCGCACTGATATTCAGCGGTGGTTCGTTATCGCGGGTCCGGGCATGATTTACCATGGCCAGGGCCCAGTCGATGATCGTGAGCGTACGCAATCCAAGAAAGTCGAATTTGACGAGGCCAGCTTCTTCAACGTCATTCTTATCAAACTGGGTGACAAGACCATCACCGGATTCGTCACAAAACAGCGGTGCAAAATCGGTGATAGCGGTGGGCGCAATCACAACACCACCAGCGTGCTTGCCAGCGTTGCGAGCAATGCCTTCCAACTGTACGGCCATATCCCAGATTTCCTGGGCTTCGTCGTCGCTTTTCAGAAATTCCCTGAGGGGTTCCTCCTGATCCAGAGCTTTGGCGAGAGTCATACCGACATCCATCGGTATCATTTTCGACAATTTGTCTGCCAAACCATAAGATTTACCCTGGACACGCGCGACGTCTCTCACCACAGCCTTGGCCGCCATGGTGCCAAAGGTAATGATCTGGGACACGGCATCACGGCCATAACGCTCGGCCACATAGGCAATGACCCGATCGCGGTTATCCATGCAAAAGTCGATATCAAAGTCGGGCATGGAGACACGTTCAGGGTTGAGAAAACGCTCAAAAAGCAAGTCATATTGCAAGGGATCCAGATCGGTAATGCCCTGCGCGTAGGCTACCAGCGACCCCGCTCCCGACCCCCGTCCCGGCCCAACCGGAATGTCATTGTCCTTGGCCCACTGAATAAAATCCATCACGATCAGAAAGTAGCCGGGAAACCCCATCTGCATGATGATATCGAGTTCAAACTGCAAGCGATCGGTGTAGACTTTTTTGCGATCCGAATAATCTGCCGCGCTGCGATCAAGAATGTGTTCCAGCCGTGATTCCAGCCCCTGATAAGAGATTTTCTGGAAAAAAACGTTGGTACGCAGCATCTCCCTGAAAGCTGGTTCGTCTTCGCGGCCCACCCATTTTTCCTGCATCTGTTTGCGGGCATAGCCTTCCAGCCTGGCATAGGGCAACTGCTCCTGAAAAAACGGGTCCTGCTCAAAGTCATCAGGAATCGGAAAATCGGGTAAATAATATGTGCCGAGCTCAATATTCAGCGTACAACGTCGGGCAATTTCAAATGTATTTTCCAGCGCCTCCGGAATATCCTGAAACAACTCAGCCATCTCATCCGGTGAACGCAAATACTGTTGTTCACTGTATTTACGTGGCCTCCGTGGATCATCCAGCACCCTGCTTTCGTGGATGCACACCCGCACCTCATGTGCTTCAAACTCATCAGAAGCGAGAAAACGGACATCGTTAGTGGCAACCACAGGACAGTCTCTGGCGGCTGCCAGCTCTACAGCAGCGTGTAAATAATCTTCCTCTCGAGGGCGTCCGGTGCGTTGCAGCTCCAGATAAAAACGGTTGGGGAAATCACTCTGCCAATTTTCCAGTAATTGTCCTGCCAGGCTGGCATTACCAGACAACAAGGCCCGGCCAATATCACCTTCGCGACCACCGGAGAGTGCAATCAGCCCCTCGGCGTATTCAGTGACCCAAGCGCGTTTTATCAATGGCCGGCCCTGTGACTGACCTTGTTGCCAGGCACGGGAAATCAATTTGGTAAGATTTTTGTAGCCCGTTGTGTTCTGCACCAGCAGAGTTAACAGCACCGGTTCATCTTCCGGTTCGTCAGTGACCAGAAAAAAGTCACTGCCGACTATCGGCTTTACACCACTGCCCTGCGCTGCTTTATAAAACTTTACCAGGCCGTAGAAATTACAAAAATCGGTAACTGCGACTGCCGGCATGCCCAGCTCCGCTACCCGTGACACCAACGGCCTGATACGAACCAGTCCGTCTATCAGGGAATATTCGGTGTGCAGACGGAGATGAACGAATGGTGTTGGCATATCTGGCGGAGTTTGCTCGTGGCTGTGGCGTTATTTTTGATTGCGGAAGTTTAACAGGTCTTTGAGTCGGAAGTCAGAAGTTGGAAGTTGGAAGTTGGAAGTTGGAAGTTCGAAAGCATAACAAAACCGAAATACCAGTTTTGCGACAAGGCTGATAATGTAGTCTCTGGAACACCCCCTCCAGGCCGAGCGCAGCAATGGCGCGAATCGTTACCTTCCAACGTCTAACGTCTAACTTCTAACTTCCAACTTTTTCAAACCAGCGAAAGCTGCACCGACTCCACCATACTTTTGACCGGTTCAAACGAGCGCCGGTGTATAGGCGATGGCCCAAGCGAGACGATAGCGTCGCGGTGTTCGCGGGTAGCATAGCCTTTGTGACCGGCAAAACCGTAACCCGGATACACTGAGTCGAACGCCATCATTTCGCGATCGCGAGTGACCTTGGCAATAATCGACGCGGCGCCAATCTCGGCCACTCGGGCATCGCCCTTTACCACTGTCTCACCGGGGTAGGGCCAATCCGGCATGCGATTTCCATCCACCGCAACGTATTCAGGTTGCACCGACAGCCCAACCACCGCCCGATACATCGCCATCATAGTGGCCTGGAGAATATTGTAGCGGTCGATTTCAGCCACACTGGCACGCCCGGTACTCCACGCCAGAGCCTTGGCACAAATTTCTTCGTACAGTTCTTCGCGACGTTTCTCCGACAGTTTCTTTGAGTCCCCCAAGCCTTCAATCGGCTGCAAGGGATCCAGGATCACAGCACCGGTTACCACATCACCAGCCAGGGGACCTCGCCCAACTTCATCCACGCCGGCGAGCAACTGGCCACGATAAGCACACTGATAGGGGTCAGACATGGTTTGTGACCTTGTCGCTGTTCTTGTCAATCAGTTCAGACAATGCCTGTGCTGCCATTTCACTGGCATTGCACTTCAGCATACGATGCAAATCGGTAAATTCAGTGCGTATTTTATCCATTTGGGCGGGGTGACGTAAAAAGTCCAGCACAGCGCCGCTCAAACCTTCCAGGGTGGCGTCGTCCTGAATCAATTCCGGCACCAGTGCTTTCCCCGCGAGCAAATTTGGTAAAGAGACATGGTCAACCTTAACCAGCCGCGAAAAAATTGCATGGGACATTTTCCCCATGCGGTAACTCACCACCATCGGTTTTTTCAGCAGCATCGCTTCCAGCGTTACCGTGCCGGATGCCATCAATACAACATCGGCAGCGGCCATTGCGGTGAGAGCGTCACCATTGGTTACCGTGACACTCAACCCGGGATATTGGCTCACCAAACAATCGATTTGCTCGCGACGATGGCTGTTGGCGGCGGGAACGACAAAGCGCACGCCAACCAGTTCCGACGCCAGATTCTGCGCAACATCAAAAAACAACTTGCCTAATGACTCCACCTCAGAGCCACGACTTCCCGGCAGTATCGCAATTACCGGACCGTCGCCGGTGAGATTGAGTTCAGTGCGAGCGGCATCCGTATCGGTAACCATCGGCAACTTGTCCGCGAGGGGATGCCCAACGCAGGTAACCGGCACATTGTGCTTGCGGTAAAAGTCAGATTCAAACGGAAACAGGGTCAGAATTTTGTCGACGTTGCGTGCAATGGTTTTGATCCGCCCCTGGCGCCACGCCCATACCGAAGGACTCACATAATGAGCAACAGGAATGCCGCACCGCCTGAGCCGCCCTTCCAGCCCCAGATTAAATTCGGGAGAGTCAATGCCGACAAACAGGGCGGGCAGATTATCGCGGAAATGGCGGTACAGGTTACCGCGCATCGCCAGTAGCTCTGGCAAGCGCTTCAAGGGTTCCACCAACCCCATCACGGATAATCGTTCCATCGAGTAGAGGCTGTTAAAACCTTGACTCAGCATCGCCTGGCCGCCCACGCCCTCAAAACGCGCATCGGGGTAACGTTTGCGTAACGCGGTGATCAAACCGGCCCCAAGCTGGTCACCGGAAGCCTCTCCGGCAACAATACCAATCGTTAAAGCTCCAGGGCCCGCTGACGTTTGGGCTTCATCACTGCCGGAGTTCATTTTTTTCCTCAGCAAGGCAGAATGAGTGTCGTGTAGTTGCTCTACATGAGTGAATACTTCTCCACCCAGCGAAAGTGCGGCTGAGGGAAAAAATTGGCCGGGCCATTTAACGAATAATTCCGCGCTTGGCCAATTTCAGCGACTGCACCAGCGGTATCAGCACTGGCTCACTTGCTGCCATTGTCTCCAGTTCGGACAAGGCATCACTTAAACTCAGCCCTCTGCGATACAGAACCTTGTATGCGCGATTAATTGCCGCGATCTGCTCTTTGCCAAAACCGCGACGACGCAAACCTTCTGCGTTGATTGTTTTCGGTTCTGCCGGATGTCCTGCAGCCATGACATAAGCCGGAACATCCTGATTGGCAAAAGCTGCAGCCCCCAGAAAACTGTGGGCGCCAATATTTACGTACTGGTGCACCATGGAAAATCCGGACAGAATAGCCCAGTCACCCACCACCACATGCCCGGAAAGCGCAGAGTTATTCACCAAAATACAATGGTTGCCAACGACACTGTCGTGCCCGACATGGGCATAGGCCATAATCAGGTTGTGATCGCCAATAGTGGTTTCGGCGCGATCTTGCACAGTGCCCCGGTGAATGGTGACGCCCTCGCGAATCACGTTGTGATCTCCGATCACCAGGGCCGTATCTTCACCCTTGTACTTAAGATCCGGTGTGTCTTCGCCCACCGAGGAAAACTGATAGATTTTGTTGCCCTTGCCAATTTTGGTTCGCCCTTTAAGAACCACATGAGGCCCAACGACAGTGCCTTCACCAATCTCCACACCGGGCCCGACAATCGAAAAAGGTCCGATCTGAACGTCATCTTCCAGTATCGCGCCAGGGTCGATAATGGCTCGGGAGTCTATCAATGTCTTTCCCTCACACTTCCTTCAGGGCACACAGGAGCGTCGCTTCACACGCGAGTTCATCGCCAACCATGGCGGTGGCGTCAAAGCGCAAAATATGACGTTTTCTGGAAATCAGTTTAGACTCCAGCATCAGGCTGTCTCCGGGAATAACCTGACGGCGAAAACGTACGCCGTCAACACCGGCAAACAGGTAAAGGGAATTGTCGTCCGGTTTTCGATCGTCAGAAATAAAACCAAGAATACCAGACGCTTGCGCCATGGCCTCTATGATCATCACTCCGGGAAAGATCGGTGCGTGGGGGAAATGGCCGTTAAATACCGCTTCGTTCGCCGTGATGTTTTTATAGGCGAGGATACGCTCTCCCGGTTCAACTTCTACCACTCGGTCGACCAGCAGGAACGGGTATCGGTGTGGCAGGTACTGTTTGATCTCGTTGATGTCCATGTTTTCTCCAACAGGCATTCATTTCTCCCCCACGGGCAGAGGGCGCGAATTATAAAGGAAACTTCGCTGAAGTCTATTTGGTGTTTGGCACCGGACGTTCTATGCAGGGCACAATGCTGCCCACCCGGATGATGATTAGCCCCATTTCCTGTCCCTTATCCCCTATTCTTCAATTCCCTTTTCCAGCCTGCGCAAGCGCTTGTTCATTTCGTTTAGCTGGTTAAAACGTGCTGCGTTCCTGCGCCATTCGCGCGTCGTGGACATGTGCGTTCCGGAGGAGTAGGAGCCGGGTTCCGTGATGGGTTTGGATACCACCGTCTGCCCCGTGATATGCACATTGTCGCAAATCGTAATATGACCGACCACACCGACCATACCGGCAAATGTGCAATGACTGCCAACCGTTGTACTGCCCGAAATGCCAACAAAGGCAGCCATGGCGCTGTGTGCGCCGATTTTGACGTTGTGGGCAATCATTACGTGGTTGTCTATCTTTACGCCTTCGGCGATTTCTGTATTGCCAAGGGCACCGCGATCAATAGTTGTACACGCGCCAATCTCAACGTCATCACCGATCACCACACCCCCGAGCTGGTGAATTTTGAGCCAGGTGCCACTATCTGGCGCAAAACCGAAACCGTCGGCACCAATTACAGCACCACTGTGAATGACCACATGATTGCCGATACTGACGCCGTGGTACACAGTGACATTTGCCGAAACCTTGCAGCCTTCGCCCAGCACACTGTGATCACCGATTAAGGCGCCGGCGCCAATCACACTGCCCGCGCCAATAATCACCTCTTCACCAATGACGGCATTGGGGCCAATGGCAACATTTGGCTGAATATGACTGCTTGCCGCAACCGTCGCAGAGGGGTGTATACCAGCTTGCGGTCGCGGCGAATTGTCAAACAAGGCAGACAACTGAGCATATCCCAGATAGGGGTTATTCAGAATCAGTACATTGCCCTGATAAGCCTGGCCCTCATCACCGGCCGCAAACCTGGGGTCGAGCAACACCGCCGAGGCCCTGGTACTGGCCAGATAACGTTGATAAGCAGGGTTTGCCAGAAAACTGATCTGGCCCGGCTCTGCTGTCTGCAAAGTGGCCAGACCGTTGATCGGAGTCGTGCCATCACCCTTGAGTTGCGCACCAAGTCGCTTCGCCAAGTCCTCAAGGGTATAACTGCCTGACATAAATCCCCGTCCCTGTTTTGTGCTTATTTGGCAGCGCCATTGGCTTTGTTTATGCGGTCAATCAACTTGGTCGTCAAATTGGAAGCCGGAGCACTCCAGAACACCGATTCACTGCGCAGTAAAATATCGACGCCTTCTTCCTTTACCAGAGCATCCAGTTGCTCAACCGCGGTTGGCTTGACCTCTTCAAGAATTTTTTGCTGAATGCCTTTTTGCTCTTTTTGTACTTTGCGCTTGATCAGATCCAGGTCTGCGCCAAGGTACTCAAGTTCATTCTTGTATTTGATTTTCTGCTCATCCGTCCAGCTCAGGCCATTGGCGTCAGCGTCTTTTTGCAAAGCCTGGACTTCCGATACTTTACCTTCATATTCCGCCTGCAAAGCACCGAGACTGGATTCGCTTTCCAGTTGCTTTACGCGCGCCTTGGCCACATCGGAATTAAAGATAGCTGCGCCAATATCCACCACGGCAATTTTGTTTTCGGCAGATGCCGCTACACTGAACATTGCCAACAAAACCAGAACTACACTTTTTACACTACCCACAGTTACTCTCCAAAATTAACGTTTACATTGTTTTACGAGGTCAAAACTCTTTTCATCAGACAGCCCCATACGACCCAATGGGTGATACATTCCAGCATATATTGCATTTAAAATGTATTACCCAGAGAGAACTGGAACACTTCCTTCTCATCCAGTTCATTGCCATTCAGGGGCATGGAAATACTAAAAGTAATCGGCCCAAAACCACTTAGCCATGTGGCGCCGACACCCACCGAGTAGCGAAGTTCGCCAGCATCCGGGCTATAACAGTTGATCTGCGGTGGCACATCCAGAATATTATCAGGATCCAGAGGGTCGGTGACCGTGCGATTACCACCGCACTCAGTATCAAACACGTTGCCGGCATCAAAGAAAAAACTGGCCTGAACAGAGCGCTGGTCTTTCAAAAATGGCAAGGGGAAAATCAGCTCGGCACTGGCCTCAACCAGGGTGTTGCCACCAAACGGGTCGGTATTATCCTTGGTTAATTTAGTTCCTGGATTAATGATGCCAAATCGGGTTCTTTCCGTCCTCGGACCAAGACCATTTCTCTCGAAACCCCGAACCGAATTATATCCACCGGCGTAGAAGTTTTTATAAAAAGGCAGGCGGTCGGTATCGCCAAGACCATCCCCGTAACCGATCTCTGTGCGCAACCGCAGCGACCAGCCATCAAACATTTTGAACAGGCGCCCCAGAGGAAAAAACTTCTGCCCGGAATAGGTAATCTTGTAATATGACAGGTCGTCTATCAGTGCGGGCACCACTTCCAGCTGCAAACGCTGTGAAGCACCGTCTGTCGCAAATACACCTCTGTTCAGGGTTGAACGCTGCCATCCGAGATTAAACGACAACAAATTGTTCTCATCACCGCTTTGCTCACGAAAGAGTAAAATTTCTTTCGATACAAATTCAGAAAACCTGTCCGAGACATCAATCGCCAGGTTTTCGAATCCTATGCCGTAACTCAAACGCTCTATCTCAGACAGCGGGTAGCTGAAATTCAGGTTCATCCCTATGCTGTCGGTTTCGTAACTGGTCAGGTTCAGTTCAGCAAAGTCACTGGTGCGGGCAAAAATACCAAATCCTGCACTCACGCCATCTACTGTAAAATACGGGTCGGTGTAGTTAAGGCCTATACGCGTTTGAAAGTCACTCCGGTTGAGGGAAATACCAACTTGTTTGCCTGTGCCCAGCGCATTGTCTTCCTGATAATTTGCCCCCAGCACCAAACCTGCCGTCTGGGAAAAACCCAAGGTAGCACCCACGCTACCGGAGGCCTGCTCTTCAATGCTATAGATCACGTCGATCTGATCATTGGTGCCAGCGACTTCCGGCGTCTCCACCTTCACATCCGGTTTGACAAACCGGGTCCGCTCCAAACGCAGCTTGCCCATCTCGATCTTTGAGTTGGACGCAACAGCGCCTTCCATTTGACGCATTTCCCGGCGCAAGACATCGTCAGCGGTTTTGGTGTTGCCACGAAACTCAAGGCGGCGCACATAAACCCGCTTGCCCGGATTGACAAAGAACGTGATGTTGGCCGTATTATTTTCCTCGTCTATTTCAGGTTGTCCCTGAACTTCAGCAAAGGCATAACCGTCGTTGCCCAGACGCTGAGTAATATATTGACTGGTGGTCGTCATCAGCACCTGCGAGAACGTCTGACCTTCGCGCAGAACAATCAGGCGACGAATCTCTTCTTCCGGCACCACCAGCTCGCCCGCCAAGTCAATTTTTTCGATTTTATAGACATCACCTTCTGTGATGTTTACCGTGATATAAACCGATTCCTTGCTCGGGCTCACCGCCACCTGGGTAGAGTCGATAGAAAAGCGCAAATAACCGCGGTCCTTGTACCAGGACTCCAGACGCTCCAGGTCACCGGAAAGCTTTTCTCTCGCGTATTGATCGTCTTTCTTTATCCAGGACAGCCAACCGGTGGTTCTCAGTTCAAAGCTGTCCAGCAGTTCTTCCTCGTCAAAATCGTGATTGCCAACAATATTGATGTGCTTGATCGCAGCAACATCACCTTCGTCGATATCCAGGTCCACCGCGACGCGGTTACGGGGCAAATCCTTTACGTCGGTTTTAACCGATGATCCGTAACGACCCTGCGACACATACTGCCGCTGAAGCTCCTGAACCATACCCTCAAGAATCTCCTGCTTGAAGATCTGCCCCTCTGACAACCCGTTGTCACGCAACGCCGTCATCAGCTCTTCGGTTTTGATTGCCTTGTTACCTTCGATATTGATTTCCGCTACCGCCGGGCGCTCCTTCAATTTGATGACGAGAACACCATCGTCTTCGGCCAGCGCCACGTCGCTGAAATAACCTGTGCGAAACAGGCTGCGAGTCGCTCGTCGCAGAGCGCTGTCATCGATGACATCACCAACGTTAACCGGAAAAGACGCAAACACCGTACCGGCAGATACGCGCTGCAGGCCCTCAAGGCGAATATCCCGAACTTCAAAAACTTTGGCCATTGCCGAACTGGATAGCACAAGAAACAGTAAAAACAGATTAAGACGCTTCATATATAGGCAATCATTCGTTGTTAGTCTTGTAAACACTTCCAAACATACACCACTCCCTTGCGGTGACCGTTCCAGAAACAGCCCGTAACGTCATGCCAGTCTGAACATGAAGATATACGTGCCCGAAACTCGCTGTTCGCATACGACATCACCCGCTGCGCTGGCCTCCCTGTGGCCACACTGGAATCACTGCGTTCGGAATTGTCCTTTTTTATTAGAGTCGCATAAAGTCATTGTACAGAGCGAAAATCATCAGCCCTACAACCATAAACAACCCCACCCTGTACCCCAACATCTGTATTTTTTCTGACACCGGGCTGCCCTTGATGGCTTCGACGATGTAGTACATCAAATGCCCCCCGTCCAAAACCGGAATCGGCAACAGATTCAGCACCCCCAGGCTGACACTGAGCAGCGCCATAAACTTGAGGAAATACACCAGGCCGTACTCAGCGGTTTGGCCCGCCACTTTAGCAATGGTGATAGGTCCACTCAAGTGTTTCGCCGAAATGTGGCCCGTTACCATTTTTTTCAGTGTGCTGAGCATCATCATCGAGGTTTCACCCGTCTGGGCCAATGCCTTGCTGATAGCCGTCAGAGGTGAATAAGAGGTTGAGCGCCGCATGGCTTCGGGCCACGACAGGGTTTGCGGTTGAATCCCCATGCCAATTCGACCTGTCTGGTGACCATTTTCATCGGTCACGGTATCGAGAGTCGCCTCTGCAACCAGGGTTTCAGAGCCCCGCTCCACCTCTACAGAGATGGTTTGACCGGGTCTCTTTGCGAGAAAATCAACCCATTCATTCCAGGTCGATATGGCCTGGCCATCTGCACTGATGACGCGATCCCCTGCTTTCAGCCCGGCCCTTTCGGCAGGGCTGTCCCCCAAAATTTCACCTGCAATCGGCAGCGCCTGTGGGCGAAACGGTTTCAGACCAATGCCGCGCAAAAGATCGGGAGACTCACTGCTGCCCATCCACTCATCGAGTTCGCCAACATAGGTGTATTCAGCGCTGGAATCGGGGTCGGATACTGTAAATTGAATTTCGCCGGTTTCTCCGATGCGACGTACCAGGCGTTCCTGCAAGCGTTGCAGAGTCGGTGTCGGCACACCGTCCACGGCCACGATCTCCTGCCCCACCTCCAGGCCAGCCCTGGCCATAACAGAGTCGGGCAATACCTCACCCACAATCGGTGCGATGCCGGCAACACCGTGCACAAACACGACCCAGTACGCCACCACAGCCAACACAAAGTTAGCCACAGGCCCGGCCACAACAACCGCCATACGTTGCCACACAGGCTTGCGGTTAAAGGCATAGGGCAAATCGGCTTCGTCTACTTCGTCCTCGCGCTCGTCCACCATGCGCACATAACCGCCCAGCGGCAGCCAGGCGATAACAAATTCGGTGCCAGTCTTGTCCGTCCAGCGCAATATGGGTTTACCAAATCCAATGGAAAACCGGAGCACCTTGACACCACAACGCCGCGCTACCCAGAAGTGCCCGAACTCATGAAAACTGACCAATACGCCCAGCGCGACAATGGTAAAAAAAATGGTGTTTATATAACCCGTCAACCTGTATTACCTCTTGATTACTTGCAGAGCACGCTGGCGCGCCACTTTATCAGCCCTTTGGACTTCGTCAAGTACTTCTGGTTCACCGCGATCCCAACTCTGCAGAACGGAGTCCACTACGGCACAAATATCAGTAAAGGCAATTCGGCGCTCCAGAAACGCCTCCACGGCGACCTCGTTGGCGGCATTGAGAGCCGTACTCACATCACCACCAGCCTCTGCAGCCTGGCGGGCCAGCCGCAGACACGAAAAGCGATTCTCGTCCGGCGCTTCAAAATCAAGGCGGGCCGTGGCGACAACATCGAGCGGTGAAACACCCGACTCTATACGCTGCGGCCAGGCCAAAGCGTGTGCAATAGGCGTGCGCATATCGGGATTGCCGAGTTGCGCAAGCACCGAACCGTCGAGGTACTCGACCATGGAATGAATAACGCTTTGAGGGTGGATAACCACCTCGATATCGGCCGGTGCGACATCAAACAGCCAGCAAGCTTCAATCAACTCCAGCCCCTTGTTCATCATGGTTGCCGAGTCCACTGAAATTTTACGCCCCATGTCCCAGTTCGGATGGGCGCAGGCCTGGTCGGGTGTTTTTGCCGACAGCTCATCGAGCGGTGTGGTGCGAAATGGCCCTCCAGATCCGGTCAGCAAAATCTTTCGCACACCCGCTGCCGGTAATTGGCTTGCCGGGGGCAGGCATTGAAAAATGGCGTTATGTTCGCTATCGACCGGCAGCAATTCGGCTTGCCCACTGCGCACGGCCTCCATAAACAGACCACCGGCCATGACCAGCGATTCCTTGTTGGCCAACAATATCCGCTTACCGCTGCTGGCGGCAGACAACGCTGGCAACAGGCCCGCGGAGCCGACGATGGCGGCAATCACCGTATCAATATCATCGGCAGAAGCCACTCGCGAAAGCGCATTCTCTCCCCACAGTACCTCGGTATCGCACCCTTCGAGCAAAGCCTGCAAGCGCGTCGCCGACTCGCTGCCGGTTACCACTGCGTAAGCGGGGTGAAATTGCCGACACTGTTCAGCAAGCCGTTCGATGCGACTGTTGCCAGTCAAGGCAAACACCTTGTAACTTTCGGGGTGACGGGCAATCACATCCAGCGCACTGACGCCAATAGAACCCGTTGAACCCAGTATGGTGAGGGTTCGCCTGGTCACATTACCTTTTGGACAGAATGAGTTCCCGTCAGAAGATTCCATGTTGGTCATACCAATGTGATCGAATCCCCGAGAAGAAGATAAAGCAGAGTAAAGGTGGGAAAAGCGGCAGTCATGCCATCCACTCGATCCAGAATACCACCGTGGCCGGGCAACAAATGGCCGCTGTCCTTAACATCGCGCTGGCGTTTGACCATACTCTCTACCAAATCACCCAGCACCGATGCGCACGCCGTTACCCCGACCAAACCCGCCAGCAGAGTCGATTGCCCCATGTCAGCTTCAAATGCAACAGATGTAACCAGCACCAACACCGCGTTGGCCAGCAGGCCACCAACAAAGCCTGCCCAAGTCTTGCCCGGGCTTACTTGTGGAGCCAATTTACGTCGCCCGAAAATTTTGCCAGCCACATAACCACCGGTATCCATCAAAACGACAATCATTACCACAAACAACACGACCGGCACACCAGCTCCCGGATCAATCAACAACAGCGACAGCGAAACCCATGTGGGGACCAGCACAAAACTTCCCATCAGGGCCTTTACCCAGGAGTTGCCCCACAATATGGCACTGGAGGGAAACCCCTGCATCCACAATAACGCTATTGCCCACCAGACACAGGCACTGGCCAGGAAACGAATCTGGATTTCAGGCGCACTATCAACCAGATACAAGGCGGCCACTATCAATAAACCGGCAGTAAAACCAACATACGCCAGGCGCATGGTGAGGCGACGAAATCCGGCCAGGTTGGCCCACTCCCAGGCTGCTAACAGGACTACCAGACCAATAAACAAACTAAAATTGCGGGGCGATAACAGCACAAGAGCCCCAAAAAATACCGCAACCAGTGCTATTGCTGTGACAATTCTCTGTCGCAAGGGATGCTGTGTAACCGCTTTGTCAGTTGAAATGTGATTTTCCCCTGACAATGGTTCGTCAACGTTTTGCAGGGCAACCCCTTTATTGACTGCAGGTTTACGCACGCGCCTTTTCCCCTGCTTCAACCTGTTCACTTGTCATGCCAAAACGACGCTGACGACGAAAATACTCGTGCACAGCGGCATCAAAAGAAGTGGCGTCAAAATCTGGCCAAAAAACATCCGTAAAATAGAATTCTGCATAGGCCATCTGCCACAGAAGGAAGTTGCTGATACGCTGCTCCCCCGCTGTTCGAATGCACAAATCAACCGGCGGCAGATCTGCCAGCGCCATTTCACCCGCCATCATTTGCTCATTGATTTCGGCGCTGCTCAATTCACCGGATTCCACTTTCATTGCCAGCTGGCGCGCTGCTTGCGCAATATCCCACTGGCCACCGTAATCGACTGCGAGCACCAGGGTCCGCTCTCCGGCTCGCGTTTGTTCTTCTGCCATTTCAATCAACTTGCACAAGCGCGGACTGAAACGTTTACGCGAACCAATCACGCGCAGTCTTATACCACGATCCTGAAGGGGCTTGATCTCTTTTTTCAGGTAAGAAGCAAACAATGACATCAACCCCTGCACTTCCTGCGACGGACGGCGCCAGTTTTCACTGCTAAATGCAAATAATGTGAGTACTTCTATGCCGTGCCGCTTGCAGGCCTCAAACAGTTCGCGGACGCGCTCTGCCCCAGCCTGATGCCCGGACAGGCCCGGCAACCCCCGTTGACGGGCCCAGCGGTTGTTGCCGTCCATAATGACAGCGACATGCCGCAGGGGGTACTCGCAGAGATTAAGTGCCTCTGTTTCAGGCATGGTTATGCAGTTCCTCTGGCCATACCTCGCACGCCGCACGTCGTACGCCAGGCGAAAAACTTTCCATACGACCAGGCGCAGCGATGGCCTGAGTCTTGAGCGTGCGACATGCGATGTGCGACGTGCGACTCATAGCGAAGAAGACGATACGCGTCATTCCCAACCTAGATCTCCATCAGATCTTTTTCTTTAGCGGCCAGCATCTGATCCACCTCGCCGGTAAAGCGATCGGTAATCTTTTGAATATCCTCCTGAGCGCGATGTTCCTCGTCTTCGGTGATGTCTTTTTCTTTCAACAGGTCCTTGATATCGGACAACACATCACGACGGATGTTGCGAACGGAAACCCGCGCGGTTTCGGCCTCTTGTCTTGCCTGCCGGGTAAAACCCTTGCGTGTTTCCTCCGTCAGGGCCGGCATGGGTATACGGATGAGTTCACCGGATGTAGAGGGGTTGAGCCCCAATTCCGATTTCATAATGGCTTTTTCAATTTCCGGTACAAGTGATTTTTCCCACACACTAATTCCCAGAGTGCGAGCATCCAGCACCGTGACACTGCCAATCTGGTTCAACGGAGTATCGGAGCCGTAGTATGAAACGGTAATGCCGTCCAGCAAACTGGGATGAGCACGCCCCGTTCGTATCTTTGCAAATGCGGAAACCAGGGCCTCTACGCTTTTTGCCATGCGCTCTTCGGCGTCTTTTTTGAGATCGTTGATCATTTCATTATCCCTTTCGTTAACCCTTTCGTTAACCCTGTCATTAACCCTCTTCAATAAGAGTGCCTTCATTACCACCTACCACGATACCGAGCAATGCACCCGGTTTTGACATGCGAAACACACGCATTGGCATATCGTGTTCGCGGCAAAGGCAAATGGCCGTAAGATCCATAACACCCAGTTTCTTTTCCAGCGCCTCGTCGTAGGTCAAACGGTCGTACATCACTGCATCGGGGTTTTTCATCGGGTCGTCCGAATAAACACCATCCACTTTGGTGGCTTTCAACACCAGCTCTGCGTCCACTTCAATACCCCGCAAGCAGGCAGCCGAATCGGTCGTAAAAAATGGATTGCCCGTACCGGCAGAAAAGATGACAACCTCTCCCTGATCGAGATATCGCATGGCCTTGCGACGATCATAGTGTTCCACTATTCCGCTCATGGGGATAGCCGACATAACGCGCGCCGAAATATTGGACCGATCGAGCGCATCGCGCATGGCCAGAGCATTCATTACCGTGGCCAGCATGCCCATATGGTCGCCCGTTACCCGCTCCATACCCGCTGCATTCAGGGCCTGCCCTCGAAACAGATTGCCGCCGCCAATTACCAGGCCAAGCTGCACACCAATACCCACCAACTGGCCAATTTCCAGAGCCATTCGGTCAAGCACCTTGGGGTCAATACCAAACCCCATTTCGCCCATCAGCTCTTCACCGCTGAGCTTTAGCAGAATACGTTTGAATTTTCGGTCTTTCGGCGTGGTTACTGTTGGCATGGCATCTCCATACTGGCTGGAAGGTACTTTCTCAGTTATATCTGTCAGTTATATCTGTTGTTATGTCTGCCCCAAATACAAAGAAGGGGCCAAACAGCCCCCGCATTGTACAGATTTTTAACAGATGTGCCTCATGTATGACACAGGTCCCGGCATCTCGCCGGTCAAACCTTAACCCTGCGCATTAACCTGAGCGGCAACTTCCGCAGCGAAATCAGATTCTTCTACTTCAATGCCCTCGCCAACCTCAAAGCGCACAAAGGAAGAAACCTCGCCACCGGCATTGGCAACCAGTTTGCCAACCTTGATATCAGGATCTTTTACAAAGGGTTGCTCCACCAGGCTGCTCTCTGACAAGAACTTGTTTACCCGACCAACAATCATCTTCTCGATAATTTCTTCCGGCTTGCCACTTTCGCGCGCCTGGGCTGCATAAATTTCTTTCTCTTTGGCAACCAAATCAGCTGGCATATCTTCGGGCTTGACCACTTGCGGATTAACTGCAGCAATGTGCATCGCCACATCCTTCGCGAGTTCAGCATCGCCAGCGGTTAACGCTGTAATCACAGCAATGCGGTTATTGCTGTGGACATAGCTGCCCACGACAGGTCCCTCAATAAACTGAATACGACGCACACCAATATTTTCGCCAATCTTCTGCACCAGAGCTTCACGAGCAGCTTCCAGTTCACCTGCCATCAACGCTGCGACATCACTTTGCCTTTCCGCAAACGCCTTGTTCAACACCTGATCAACAAAAGCCAGGAAGCCGTCATCGCGGGCAACGAAGTCTGTTTCACTGTTTACTTCAATGACAACAGCACTGGAATTGTCGTCGGCAACTTTTGCTGCAACAACACCGTCAGCCGCAGTGCGACTGGCCTTTTTAGCCGCCTTCATGCCACTGGATTTGCGCAACTCTTCAATTGCCTTGTCAATATCACCATCGGCTTCGGCCAGTGCCTTTTTGCACTCCATCATGCCGAGGCCGGTACGATCACGCAGTTCTTTCACCATAGAAGCAGAGATTGCCGCCATTTAATTGTCCTCAAATACGTTTGCTTTCAATGCTGACCAAAGGTCAGAACCTTGAAAAAGGATTTTGGAAAAAGTTTTGAAAAAAGGGGGCTATGCCCCCTTTATTTACCAGTCGTGCCAATCGTTTGTAACCATACTGTGTCACACTCTCCGCTGGCAGACATGCCGACTACTCAGCAGTAGCTGCGTCGCCGGCTGCTTTTACTTCCGGTTCAGGGCTTTCAGACCCTTTTTGCGCCTCGGTTCCTTCATCTTCAACCTCAACAAACTCGTTCTTGCTGCTGACTGCATTGGCTTTCTGCTTGCCTTCCAATACCGCATCAGCAATCGCTGTAGCATACAGATTGATGGCGCGAATCGCATCGTCGTTACCGGGAATCACATAATCAATGCCGTCGGGATCGCCATTGGTATCTACAATGCCGATGACAGGAATACCCAGTTTGTTGGCCTCTTGCACGGCGATACGTTCGTGATCTACATCCACCACGAACAGTGCATCGGGCAACCCACCCATGGTTTTAATACCACCGATGGAACGCTCAAGTTTTTCCATCAAGCGAGTACGCATCAGCGCTTCTTTTTTGGTCAATTTTTCAAATGTACCATCCTGGGTCTGGCTTTCCAGATCACGCAAGCGCCGAATCGATGCACGAATGGTTTTGTAGTTGGTCAACATTCCACCCAGCCAGCGGTGGCTGACAAACGGCATGCCAGCGCGCGCCGCCTGCTCTCGAATAGCCTTTTGGGCAGCGCGTTTGGTGCCAACAAACAGAATTTTGTTGCCATTACTGGCAAGCCCGGACACAGCCTCCAGCGCCTCGTTAAACGTTGGCACGGTGTGTTCCAGATTAATAATATGGATCTTGTTGCGGGCTCCGAAGATGTATTTGGACATTTTCGGGTTCCAGAAGCGAGTCTGGTGACCAAAATGGACGCCAGCCTGCAGCATGTCACGCATAGTAACAGCGGTCATAGTCTTTCCTTTTGTATCGGGTTAAGCCTCCACACACCCCATCAGCCAACCCCTTGCGGGGCACCCAGGTTGATGTGTCGGTGCATGTGCGACGTTTGGGTTTATGCCCGGAACAACACCCCGAGCGGCGCGCTTTATACCATATTTACGAGACAGGATAAAGGGACAATTGGTGACAGGACAGGGTCGCACGTCGGTAGTCGCACGCTAAAAACAAAACCGGTCCCCAGCCATTAAAGCCGAGCGAAGCGATGGCACGAATGTTTAGCGTGCGACGTGCGACCCCCAACATTCCCCCACCTATTGCCCTCTCACCAGTCTCCCCGCCAATTCACCGGTAAATTGGCCGTCGGTAATTGCTCCCTTGCCATTCACAAACACGTGAACCATTCCTTCTGCCATCTGGTACGGTTCGGTATAAGTGGCGCGATCGCGAACCTTCTTCAGATCAAACACCACTATATCGGCGATAGCCCCGGCGCGAACAACACCTCGGTCCGGCAAGGAAAACACCTGTGCAGTCAAACTGGTCATACTGCGAATGGCGTGAGGCAACTCAATGATTTTATCTTCCAGTACATACTTGCGAAGTTTTCGCGGGTAGGCGCCAAAAGCCCTCGGATGTGGCTTGCCCTTGCCCCACTCCGGATAGCCTCCATCCGAGGAGGTCATGGTCCAGGACTGTTTCATCAGGGTATGTACGTCTTCGTCCCTCATACAGAACGAGACAATGCCCACCGCCAACTTCTGTTCGTCGCTCCCCATGGTAAACAGTTTCAGGGCAGCATCAACGGGGAGTAATTGCCACTCTGCTGCCAGGTCACTCAGAAAACGTCCTTCAAGATTTGTATTGGCGGGAAAAGAGGAGATCATAATCGTCTCCGGGCCACCCACACGGGCCAGATTTTTTTCCATTGCGGGATAAATTCTGGCCATGGCGTCCGCATCGTTAAGCCGCTCGACAATCGCCCCGGTCCCTCCCGCCATCGCCCAACGCGGCAACATCACTGCAGGCAACGATGTAGAGGACGCGGTATAAGGGTACTGATCGGCATAAACCTGCAGCCCCTGCTGCCGGGCCTGATCAATATGGTAGGCAACCGCACTGGCATACCCTCCCCGGGCCGGAGCCTGTACTTTGATATGAGTGATGATGGCTGGCAGATTCGCCTCTCTGGATACCTGAATAGCCTCATCAACGGCCGCCACCACACCAACGCCGTAGTCGGCTTCATCCCGTATGTGGCTGCTGTATACACCGCCATCACTGGCGGCGACTTTTGCCAGCTCCACCAGCTCCCGTGCGTCGGCGTAACTGCCCGGCGGGTAAAACGGACCGCTGGACAAACCAACACCTCCGGCCTGCATACCCCGACGAACCCACTCCCTCATTTGCTCCAGTTCGCCTTCAGTCGCCAGTCGATCAGCCATTCCCATAACTTTCTCGCGAATGGTGCCATGGGGAATAAACTGGACAACATTGACGCCTAGCCCATCCTTTAACAGATCTTTTTGCTGCTCAATCAGGTTGGGGGTCGCGCCACCGCCATCCGGATTGAGAAACACCGTGGTGACCCCCTGAGCCAACAGTGCCTTGGCATCACTGCGGTCTTTTGATGTGAGCGCACCGGCGGCGTGCGAGTGAGGATCCATAAAACCCGGCGCCAAATACAACCCGGAAATATCCACTTCCTGCCTGGCCCGATATTCGCCCAACGTGCCAACCGCGGCAATGCGATCGCCGCGAATCGCGACGTCCCCGATAAACCAGGGATTGCCGGAACCATCCAGAATACGCCCGTTTTTCAGTACTACGTCGTAGCGCTCAAGCGCAAACACCGGGGTGCCTGAACCAAACAAAACCGCACACATCAGGATAAAACCTGTCAGCTTGCCAACCATAGCCAATACCTTGTTAATAGAGGGAATTTGAGTTTTTCGAAAAAATACGACTTGCAGACATCAAAACGCATATAAATCCAGATCAACAGGGATGTCCATAGGCCGATTGGCGCACAATTGCGCACCAGGAGAGTCAACCTGAGTCAAGGGAGTGACGGCTATAACGGGGAGCCAAGCCAAAGGAAGGCCATGTTATTGAAGGGTGCAACCGGAGGATAAAGACGCAACGCCATCACCCTGCGGCTGCCAGAGCCTTTTACCTGCGCGACATTTCTGCTTCCGCGGCTATATAGCCAAAAGCCAGCCAGTACGGCCCCTCAAGAACTTTCTCGAAAATTTCCCGGGCTTTTTGTGGTTGCCCATTCATTAAATACCAGTTACCAACCCCATAGCCCACAGTGGCCAGAGCTAACGCACCACTGTCGTCATTAAGCACTTCACCCGGTTTCACCTTGCCCTTGTACATCATCAATAACTGGTGATACATGGTGTTATCCAGAATGTTCATATTTCCATGAACAGATTCAAGTACCTTGCGTGCGGCCCATCTCTGCCATTGTCAAACTGACGGAATGAAATATAGCGATGGCCACGAAATCGCAGCAATTTTGGATTGTTCGGGTGTTTCTTCAAGCCGTCGATATAGAAAAAATCATATTAAAGACCTGCTTACGCCCACATTCCAGCCGACGCATATACAACAAACATTATGGGCGATTTGGCCCCGGTGATATGATGCCGCTTTTTTCACTCTGCCAGGTTTTATATGCTCCTTGTTAACCAGTGTTTCACTGCTCAGGTTCGCGATATTTCCAGCGAAGGCGATGGCGTGGTACAACACCCCGATGGGCAAATATTTTTTGTGCCTGGCGTGTGGAAAGAAGAAGTCGCCGAATTTCGTATTACCGGCTTCAGGAAACGTTTTGGCCTCGCTGCTGTGGTACAAGTAATTGAGCCTTCTCCTGACCGTATCAACCCT